>CAYUYU010000023.1:0-20170 GCA_964449405.1 uncultured Thermotogaceae bacterium | reverse complement strand
AAGGAAAAATTTAAAACAGCTCTGAAAAATATCAGCCATCATTTCTAATGTGACAGCATATGTCACCCTTGATTTTCTATAATAAGTTAACACTAAAAAATGGAGGGTTCAACAATGAAAAAAGGAGAAAAAACAATGTTGGGAATGACATGGATGTCCTATTTAGGATCAGCTTATGGCTGTTTAAAACAATCAGGACTGTGGGATGGAGAACTGGACGAACTGTTTGGGCTGACCGGCATGGGATACCATTTTATCATGCACGAAAGCCTCTGCCCCTCGAGTCCAACCGTCTATAACTGGTTGGAAGAACATTTTGACATGTTTGATCGCATCGGCGTCTACACCCGTCAGGAGTTCGTGTTTAAATCCTCAACTACAAACACCTTCGATTTGGCAAGAAAAGCGGCGATTCCAACCATCGAACAGGCTATCGAAGACGGCAAACCCGTCATCACATGGGGACCCACCCATATCCCTGAGTTTGGCATTATTTACGGTTACGATCCTGAAGACAAGGTATTCTTTGTGGAAGACTGCATGCCCGAAGACCCCGATCCTTTACTGTACGATAATCTGGGTCTATCGGATGTACCCATCTTTTACGTTCAGTACCTGGTGGATAAAACGCATTTTAACTATGAAGCCAGCATTATAAACGCGCTTAAATTCGGTTTGAATTATTGGCATTCACAGGTGACACTATCTCCAAAATACACCTCGGGGAAAAAGGCTTATGAAGTCACCATAAACGCCCTTGAAAAAGGAGAGTTCGATCCCTTTGGACTTTCATACTGCATCAATGTCTATGCCGATATGAAACTCAATATGATGAAATTCTTTGAGAGGATTACCAAAAAAGAGCCGTTTGCCTTCCTTACCCCAGTACTTGAAAATTACAGGCAGGTTGTGGAAGCCTTCTCTCAGGCAACCAAAAAGGCACCTTTCTACGGACCGGGAGGAGAGTATCATTACACGGATGAGACGAAAAAGGAACTGGCACAGTTGATGAAAGTGGCAATGGAGAATGAGGAGAAGTTTTTAGCGGTTGCGGAGGAGAATATTAACAATTAGGGTTTGGGGTCTGGGGTTTAGAATACTCCAGACCCTTTTTAAACAACCCATAACCTTCACTCTTTCTCCCTCGCTGAATAAACTATCAAAGCGAGAAGTGTGATCAAAAACGGTATCGTCATCAGCAGCTTTGGCGGGATGGTCGTATTAATTTGGAGTAAATTGGCAAGGGTGGAGGAAAAACCGAAAAGAAGGGCGGCACCCAATACGCCGATGGGGTTGTTTTTTCCCAATATGACTGCTACCAGAGCAATCCAGCCCCTTCCGTTGGTCATGTTACCCACGAATGATTCCAAGGGCAAAGACAGAGCAGCGCCGGAAAGTGCACAAAAAACTCCTGAAATTATATAAGAACTATAACCATATCCCTTTACATTCACCCCTGCGCTTTCCGCTGTTCTGTGACTGAACCCTACAGTTTTCAACCGGAGACCGAAAAAGGTCTTTTCGAGTAAAAAATAGATGCAAATAACCAGTACGAAAGAAAGATAATCAAAAACATTTTGATGAGAAAATAGAATACCCACAATGGGAAGGTCTGAGAGAAAGGGGAGGTCAAATGCACTTATCTTTGTTGGGAGGGAAAAGTATACCGTTCCTTTTGAATCCAGTAAAGCTGAAGAGAGAAAGGAAGTCAGTCCCACGGCGAACAGGTTCATGGCAAGGCCTATAACAAAAATATTCCCCTTAAATTTGTCATGCAGTAAATAGGTAAATGCGCCAAGCGCCGCACATATGATTAGGCTCAGCAAGTTCCCCAGAAAGAGGTTGCCAAACATCTGAGAAAAAAGGGGTGTGAAAAAGGCAGAGATCAACATTAAGCCCTCAAGTCCGATGTTTATCTTGCCGGCTATGGAAGTGAACAACCCTCCCAAAGCTGCAAAAAGTATAATAGTGGAAGAACTGATGGTTTCATGAAAAAGCGTCTCCATGTCTATTCCTTCCCCTTAAGTTGCTTGTTTTTCTTGCTTGCTGCCGCGAAAGAAACTAACCGTTACGAGAAAAAAGATACCCGCTTGAATGATCTTTGAGATTTCGGGAGTCATATCAGAAAAAATGGAGGATGCCGACGCTGCCGATTCTAAAAAAGCAAACAGAAAAGCAGCAGGCAGAATCCAAAGGGGATTGTTCTTGGCAATTAAAGCCACTGCTATACCAGTCCATCCATAACCAAACGAAAATCCCCTGATCATCTTTCCATGAACACCCAAAACATCAACGATACCAGCCATGCCCGCCATGGCACCACTTAAAAAGAACGTCCTGTGAATGACTTTTTTCCCCTTTATTCCTATGTATTCTGAAAATTTGGTATTTTGGCCATATAGGGTCATTTTCAATCCAAAAACACTCTTTCTGAGAACAAAATAAAAGATGATGATTAAAATGATTCCCAAGAATATTCCCGTATTCAGTTGTGACGGTTGCAGGATTTTTGGAAATACCAAAGCCTCATTGATCGTTTTTGTCGTTATCAGACCCGCTTGACGATCCAACATCGGTCCTTCAAGAAAATAATCGGTTACATACAGTAAACTGTAGCCAATCAATAATGAGGAAATCAGTTCGTTAACGCCGTATTTGCTTTTCAAAAAAGCTGAGATAAAAGCAAAAAAACCTCCTGAAAAGGCTGAAGCCAAAATGATTATTGGTATAGCCAAAACCGGAAATAAACTTCCCATTTCCAAAGCCACCCAAGTGCCAATCAATGTTGAAAAATAGCATTGCCCTTCTATTCCCAGATTAAATTCGTTGGTTTGAAAAGAGATGGATGCAGCCAGTCCGGTGAAGATAAAGGGTATCATCAGGGTCAGTAGATTTCCAAAAAAATAGCGGTTCGAAAAGGGAACGGACAAAAAGCTTCGAATTGTTTGAAAGGGTGTGGCACTGGTAAAAAAAATAACGAAAAAACCAGCCGCAAATGAGATTGCAATGATGACTATCCTTTGTAAAAACAGTTCTTTACGCCTCATATTTGTTTCCTTTTCTGATATAGTGTTCATCATGTTGTTCTAAAATGCCCGCCAGATGTTTGTTGATGATCTGTTTATCGTAATCTCCTTTTTTTGTATGATGTACAAACCTGCCTTCATATATCACGTAAATGTCATCACAGACTTCCATCAGCTCATCCACATTTGATGATGCCATTAAGATGGCCGTTCCGGAATGTTTCAATTGCTTTAAAACACCATAGGTAAAACGAATAGCTGCCGAATCAAGCCCTCGAGTGGGCTCATGGATTAACAATAAAACCGGCGTCGTGTGAGTTTCCCTTGCAATGACTGCTTTTTGGATGTTACCGCCTGAGAGAATTCCGATCGGTATTTTCACTGAAACCGTGTCAATATCAAAATCCACTACAAGTCGTTTAGCCGTTTGTTCGACTGCTCCGTCATCGATCAACCCTCCTTTGGAAAAAGGGCGGTCTTCTAATCGATTGGCGGTCAAATTGTACATTAAGGGGATGGTTAAAGCTGAGGCATGAAACAACCTATCTTCGGGGATATAAGCCATCCCCGATTTTCTTTTTTCCATAACGCTCCAATAGCGGATATCCTTACCCTGATAATTTATGGTTCCGGTATAGGCTGTCATTGATGAAAAGATGGTTTCAAACAACTGCAATTGACCGTTCCCGGCAACGCCTGCGATCCCAGTGATATGTCCCGAAAACAACTCGAAACAAATGTTTCTCAGCAGCTGCCTGTCTGAAAAAATCAGATTCAACTTATCCACTTGAAGAACACTCTCTTTAATCCCTTTAAACTCAGTCTCTGAAAAATGCTGATAATCTCCACCCAACATCTCTCTAAGAATACTGTCTTTATCGTATTGTCCCTTCTTTTGATAAAAAGTGTTCCGACCTTTTCGAAAAACGGTAATGTCATCACATAACTGAATCACTTCGTTGAGATGATGGCTGATAAATACGATAGCCTTTCCCTGTTGCTTAAGTTTTTCAAGCACATTGAATAACATTTCTTTCTCAAATTCACTTAAGACAGCTGTGGGCTCGTC
This sequence comes from uncultured Thermotogaceae bacterium, assembly GCA_964449405.1. Taxonomy (GTDB): domain Bacteria; phylum Thermotogota; class Thermotogae; order MWEM01; family MWEM01; genus JASUTC01. The sequence continues at coordinate 16,075 of CAYUYU010000023.1, read as the reverse complement.
CATAATCAGAACATCAACATCCAAAAACAGAATCCGGGTGATTTCTACCAATTGCTTTTCACCAACAGAAAGGGTATGAACCTTTGCTTTAGGATTGATTTTAAATCCGTAATGGTCCAGCAACGCGGTAATTTTTTGTAAAGCAACTTTTTTTCTGAATGGTTTATAACCCTTTTCAGAAACTGAAAGCAGAATATTCTCCAGTACGCTTAATTCCTCGACTAATCTGAAGTGTTGGTATACCATCCCTATACCGGCTTTCAAGGCATCAGCAGGCGAATGGAAAGTGACCAATTGCCCATCAATCGCAATACTACCCCTATCAGGTTGATGCACACCACAAAGGATTTTCATCAAAGTGGATTTCCCGGCTGCGTTTTCTCCAAGAAGACCGTGTATTGTTCCGCTTTTTATGACAAAATCAGCCCCTTGTAAGGCTTTTGCGTGATTGACAAGAAACTCTTTGTAAATATCCTTGAGTTCAATAACACTTTCATCTGTTTTCACAGTGGTGATATCTCTCCATTCTTCAATTGTTCAAATATTTGGAGCATCTCTTCCCTGATTTTGGCCGGAACTTGTTTAAGATAATGGGGATCATCAAATGTAAAGTCGATCACCTCTTCATCGATTCCCCATCTTTGGCTGCTACCAAAGGCTAATTCGCCATTAAAGGCCATGGTTAAAATCTTTTCTATGGCAACATCCGCCTTTTTTAGCGTGCAAGCCAGGATGACCTCTGGATTCAGATGAATGATGTTGGAATCCACTCCGATAAAATATTTATTTTGAGAAGCGGCTTCTTGGATGATTCCCGCTGATGTTCCACCTGCAATCCCAAAAACAACATCCACACCCTGAGAAAATAACGCTGCAGCGATATCCTTTCCTTTGCCGGGATCAGACCAGCTTCCGGCAACGGTAAAGAAGGTCTCAACCTGCTCATCGCAATCAAAAACGCCCTTTTCAAAGGCGGGCTTCATCTTATTCGTCATGGCCGGATATGTATCTCCCGCAACCAAAGCAACTTTTTTGTTATTATTGGCATTTTCCATATCTGAACTGGTTACCAAAGCGGCAAAGTAACCTGCCAGGTAAGACATCTCTTCATCTTTGAAACCCAAGGAAAAAACGTTATCCATCTCTGGCGCGAGACCATCTACAAGGATCAACTTTTGTGACGGGAACATCTTCGCAGCCCTTTCCACCGATTGGGGCATTCCCTCAGTAAACGTAACCACCACATCGTATTGCATCGTCGCAACCAAGCTGATCAACGTTTGTTCCCATTTGGAAGCGTTATATCCGCCTTCCACAATCTTCAAATCGTATCCGTTGATTTCTGAACTTTTTTTGGCTCCTTCCACCATCATTTCGTAAATCGGATTGCCTCCCACTTCTCCTGTTATCATTAAGGCAACGTTAAAGGCTAATCCGTTTAAGATAAGAATAGCCATCAATAGTGCTATTAAAGTCATCTTACGCATGTTCTCCCTCCTTAGCGTTTCTTGGAAATTCTTTTACCGGAAGAATTATAACACTTCACAAACAAGAATTACAGTTCATTTTATAAAGAAACTGTGTTTGGATGGGTCGATGTCATCTGAATCCAAAAAAAGGACATAACAATACTTTGAAAATCTTGAGTTGTAGAGCATTTATGACTTTTAAGCTTGAAATATTTGTTTCTTTATGCTATAATTTTGAACAATCGTTTTTCATAAAAGGAGATCCCATGGTCCAAAAACTCTTGGAAATGATCCCTAAAATGACGCCGGTCAATCAAAGAATCGGCAATTATATATTAGACCACCAATCAGAGGTGGGGTTCATGACCATCGCTCAATTGAGTGAAAAGGTGAGTGTAAGCAAGGATTCCATTGTCAGGTTTTCACGCCAATTGTATTTTAAAGGATTCAACGATTTGAAAAAAGCCATTCAGACAGAGATCAAAAAAGAGTTGAGTCCATATGAAAAGATCAAGTTTACCACACTTGATACCGCTTCTAAAGAAGAACAGTTGAAGAAACTCGGGGACAACGAATTGAAGAATGTTGAAACAACCCTTAAAAGGGTGAAGGCTCGGGAAATTTTCAGAGTGGTCAAATATCTTGAAGAGGCAAAAAAGATCTTTATTTCAGGTTTTGGGATGAGCACGAATCTGGCCAGGATGATGGAGTATTCTCTCTTAAGTGTCATAGAAAAGCCTGTTTATGTTCTGGGAGGCTCCGTGTCGGATTTCGCCATCGAGACGAATCTGATGACAGACAGAGATGTGCTTTTTTTAATCTCATTCCCGGTTTATTCCCGTGAAATCAACTTTATCTCGGGTATTGCGAAGAAGCGTTCCACGCCCATCTGTTTATTAACGGATTCACTCACCTGTCCGGCTTCAAAGGTGGCATCGTTGATCATTTTATGCGAAACAGCCTCTTTATTAAGAATCAACTCCTATGCAGCCCCATTGGCAGTCATACATATCATTACCAATATGCTCATTTTAAACAGTAAAGAAAAAGCTGAAAAGAATGTAAAAAAAGTCATGGACATAGAAAAAGAAGGTTATAAGAATTTAGATGTTTTTTTAAAAACCCTAAGAGTTTAAACAAACTCCCCGAAATTTATTTCTAATACTCGGGAATAGGGAAATTTAACGGAGGTGTTTTTTTATGAAAAAGTTGAACATCGTTGTTGTTCTAGTTCTTGTCATGTCGTTGTTGTTTGGAATTAGTGTATTTGGTGCACCATCAAGAACTCCCAAAGATGCACTTGTAATGGCTGCCAACACAGAAATCTTTATCTCTTTGGATCCTGCCATTTGTTACGAGGTATTACCAGCAGTTACATTGAATGCCCTTTATGACAATCTGGTAGGTTTCAAAAATGTGGATGAAGCCTTGGTTATTCAACCGGAATTAGCAGAGTCTTGGGATATTTCCGAAGACGGAATGACTTACACATTTAAGCTGAAGGATGAAGCTGTATTTGCAGACGGAACGGAAGTTCTCGCTGAAGATGTTGTTTGGAGTTATAAACGCTACCTACAACTGGGTAGTCCTTCCGTATGGCTTCTTGAGAGTATCGGTATCAACATGGACAACATGGACGAAAAGATTGTCGAAATCGACAGAAAGACTTTATCCATGACCTTTGATGCACCTTATGCTGAAAATATCATCCTCGGTATTATGGACAACAGCTGGGGTGGTGTCATCAACAAAGACCTGGCACTTCAGCATGAAGTCGATGGCGACATGGGTAAAGGATGGCTGACAGACCACAGTGCTGGAGCCGGACAGTATGTTCTTGACGTATGGGAAAGAAATACCATGATCACCATGTCAGCAAACGAGAACTATTACGGTGAAAAGCCTAATCTCAAAAGAATCATGTTTAGAGATGTTCCAGAGCCTTCCAACCAGAGATTGTTGCTTGAAAAAGGCGACGTGGATGTAGCATGGGATCTTGATCCAACGATGTTGGATGAAATGGCAGAAGTCGATGGTATCACTATCGTTCAAACACCTGGACATTCCAACGAATACCTGGCCATGAACGCTTCATGGGGACCACTAAGAGACGTCAAAGTCAGACAAGCCATTAAATATGCCATCGAATACGATGAGATCGTAGATGTCATTATGGCTGGTTATGCCCTAAAAGTACAGGGATTTGTTCCCAAGGGTTACTTTGGCTATGTGGATGAGAATCCTTTCTCACAAAATATCGAAAAGGCAAAAGAACTTTTGGCTGAAGCAGGCTATCCGGATGGCTTTGAAGTGGAATTGCTCACTAACAATTCACAAACCAGACAGGACGAAGCGGCAAAAGTCCAATCAGATCTTAAGAGAATCGGTATAGACGCAGAAATCGTTATCATGCAGGCATCACAGATGTATCCCAAATACAGGGCTCAGGGTCACGAGCTGATTATCGCCGGTTGGGGAAATGACTATGCCGATGCCGACAACCTGGCAATGGCAATGGCAAGCTACGATGCAGGCCAGTTAGCCTACAGATGTGCTTGGGATGATGACTTAGCCATTGAATTAGCTGAAGCCGGAAGATTTGAAGAAGATCCTGACAAACGTGAACAGATCTATGAAGAACTCACCCATCATTGGTTCGAGAATGGACCTTTCGCCATGTTCTATCAGTCGGTGGAATATTGGGGTGTCAGAGAAGAGGTTAAGAATTTCTACGATTCAGCATTTGGTTATTCCATGACCTTTAACTGGGGTGGATTCGCCAAATAAAATTCAATAAAACAAACTCCAGACGGTAATAACTTAGAAGTATTTTAAGTTATTAGGGACATTTCCCGGTTACCTGCCGGGAAATGTCCGATTTCTGGAGTTTTTTTAAGATCGGGGTGTATAGATGAATATTTGGACTTATATACTAAAAAGACTGTTATTAATGGTATTGGTTTTATTTGGGGTTGCCTGCATCGTTTTCTTCATTGCACATGTCATCCCCGCCGATCCTATTTCAGCGATGCTTGGCGGAAATGCACCTGATGAAGTGATTAAAAGGGTTGAGGCACAACTGGGATACGACAAACCGCTCATTGTTCAATTTTATAATTTTATAACCGGAGCTGTTGTTGGAGATTTTGGCCTATCACTGAGAACAAACAACCCGGTTATGCAGGATATTAACAACTATTTCCCGGCAACGATGGAGTTGACTATCTTTGCCATCTTAATCTCGACCGTTTTGGGCATTACTCTTGGTATTCTCTCCGCGGTCCACCGAAACAAGATGGTCGACCATTTCTCAAGAATCTTCTCGATTGTTGGTGTGAGTATGCCTGTATTCTGGACGGGACTTCTTTTACTCTTGTTGTTCTATTATCGCCTGGGATGGCTTCCGGCAGCCGGTCGGCTTGAATTCTTTACAATTCCACCTGACCGAATTACCGGCATGTACCTGCTTGATTCACTATTAACCGGTAACTGGGAGGCATTCAAAGATGCCTTAAGACATATCATATTACCCGCCTTTTGTCTGGGCTTTCTCGCAACTGCATCCATCGCAAGAACCACAAGGGCCAGTATGCTTGATGTCTTGAAACAGGAATATATCATCACTGCAAAGGCTAAGGGGTTGAGGAAAAATATCGTCATCAACCGGCATGCCCTTAGGAACTCATTGATTCCAACGGTAACGATTATCGGTTTGACTTTTGGAAGTTTGCTGGAGGGAGCCGTTTTAACGGAAACAGTCTTTTCTTGGCCTGGATTGGGCAGGTATATCACACAGGGGCTTCTATTTCTCGATTACAATTCCGTTATGGGGGGTACGCTTTATATAGCCTTTGTTTATTCAATTGCAAATCTTGTGGTGGATATTTTGTATGCCGTTTTAGACCCAAGGATGAGGACGTGATATTATGAGTAAACCAATTATAAAAACCAAGACCGGATGGCTGCTATTGATGAAACCTTATTTCGAAGATATGAAACACACCATGTATCTTTGGAGAAGGAATAAACTGGCCATTGTCGGTACGATCATCATCGCCGCCTTTTTGCTGGTAGCTATTTTTGCTCCGCTTCTCACACCCTATCAGCCTGATGTGCAAAATCTTTCCAACAAACTCCTGCCACCGAGTTCGGAGCACCCCTTTGGGACCGATCAATTTGGACGCGATATTATGTGTCGAATTATTTACGGTTCAAGGATAGCCATTCAAATCGTTTTGATTGTCACAATCATCAGTGGTTTGATAGGCGTTGCTGTGGGAGTAATTTCGGGATATTTCGGAGGCATCATTGATGAAATTCTTATGAGGATCACGGACATGTTCCTGGCCTTTCCAAGGCTTGTCCTTGCCATGGCCTTCGCCGCAATGCTTGGTCCCAATTTAACGAACATGATTATCGCCATTTCTTTGGTAAACTGGACTCCATACGCCAGAATCTCACGTGCTGAAGCCCTTAGAGTAAAGGGGCAACCATACATCGAAAGTATTCGTTCTATGGGAGCGAGTAATTTCCGAATTATGTTCTCGCATGTGCTTCCTATGACTATATCCCCGGTTTTGGTTCAGCTGACACTCAGAATGGGAACAATTATCATCACAGCTGCAGGACTTGGATTCCTCGGGTTGGGGGCACAACCACCCAGTCCCGAATGGGGTGTGATGGTAAGTAATGGAAGAAGTTACCTGATTGATCAGTGGTGGGTATCCACTTTCCCGGGTCTTGCCATAGCGATTGTCGTACTTGGATTTAACCTGTTGGGTGATGGCATCAGAGATATGATGGATCCGAGGCTGAGGAGGTAAAGATGATGGAGAAGAGAGGAAATTTACTGAACGTCTCAGATCTGCATGTTGTTTTTTACACATACAGGGGTGTTATTCAAGCCCTTAACGGCGTGGAACTGTGGATGAATAAAGGTGAAAGACTGGGTATCGTTGGAGAAACCGGGTGCGGAAAATCTGTCACATCAAGAGCTGTCATGAACCTGATTGAAGAACCTGGAAAGATACTCAGAGGAAGTGTCATTTTTGAAGACAGAGATATACTGAAAATGAAGGAATCTGAAGTCAGAAAGATTCGAGGCAATGAGATATCCATGATCTTTCAAGAACCAAAATCGTCTCTTAACCCTGTCATGAACGTGGGTTTCCAGATCGCAGAGGTATTGGGAAAAAAGAACAAAAAACAAATCAAAAGCCAATATAAGGCTGCAGCAGAAATGCTTGAATTTGTGGGTATGGATTCTGAAAGAGTCATGACTATGTACCCCCACGAGCTCTCTGGAGGTATGGCTCAACGGGTTATGATCGCTATGGGACTTGCGCCCAAACCCAAATTGTTGATTGCAGACGAACCGACATCGGCATTGGATGTGACGATTCAGGCGCAAATCCTTGAGTTGTTGGATGAACTGGTGGAAAAACTGGGGAATGCCGTTATGATGGTCAGTCACGATATGGGGGTTGTCGCTGAATTTTGTAACAAGATTCTCGTCATGTATGCAGGAAATTCCGCGGAATATGCATCCACCGAGAAGTTGTTTAAAAAACCACTTCATCCTTATACAATGGGGTTATTAAAAGCAGTACCGCAGATAGGCAGAACAGATGAATTAAAGGCCGTTACAGGAACGGTTCCCGATCTGGTTGACCCCCCTTCAGGATGTCGTTTCCATAAAAGATGCCCGGAAGCTATGGCAGTATGTAAAAAGGAACGCCCGCCTTTTATCGAGATTGAAGAAGGTCATTTTGTAGCTTGTCATCTGTTTAACAATAAAGGCGGTGAAATCAAATGAGTGAAAACTTACTTGAAATAACAAATCTTGAAAAACATTTTAAACTCAAAAAGAGCATCTTTTCAAAAACCAGGGTTGTACGTGCTGTTGATAATGTGACTTTTTTTATCCCGAAAAATTCCACATATGCTGTGGTAGGTGAGTCCGGTTCGGGGAAGACAACGTTGGGGAGAACCTTACTGAAACTTATCGAACCCACAGGCGGTCAAGTTGTCATCAGAGGCATCAATATTCTTGATCTCAGTAACAAGGACTTTATGGAATACAGGAGAAAGATGCAAATCGTTTTCCAAGACCCGTACAACTCCCTTCACCCCAAAAAGCTTGTAAAAACCATAATTGGTGAGGGAATGAAGATTCATTTTAAGGGGATTGGAGAAGAAGAAATCCGCCATAGAATCAAAGAAGTCCTGGAACATGTTGGCCTGAGAGAAGAACATATGTTCAGATATCCCCACGAGTTCTCGGGTGGACAGAGGCAAAGAATCGCCTTTGCAAGGGCTATTGTTCTCAATCCTGAATTTATCGTATTGGATGAGCCCACATCCGCTTTAGACGTCTCCGTACAGGCTATGGTATTAAAGATGCTTAAAGAGACAAAAAGGGACGAAAATTTAACCTATTTATTCATTACTCACGATTTATCGGTCGTTGACTATCTCGCTGATTATGTAGCGGTGCTTTATCTTGGACAAATTGTTGAAAAAGGAAAAAAGACAGATGTTTTTAATAATTCGGCACATCCGTATACCGAATTGTTGTTGAGTTCCAATCCTATACCCGATCCATTTTTAAAACGGGAGAAAATCATTGCCAAAGGTGAGATTCCAAGTCCCATTAACCCGCCATCCGGTTGTCGATTCCACACAAGATGCAGATATGCTCAAGAAAAATGCAAAATAGAAGAACCGATAGAAAGAGAGATTAGAGTAGGACATACGGTTAAATGCCATTTTCCACTTATAGACTAAAACGGGGAGGTTGAACACATGCGATTTCTATGCACACAATTGCCTGAATCAATCATCGATTGTGAGAAGCAAGGGGAATACACCTTAGCCGAGCAAAAAATTAAAGGTTTGTTAGAAAAAGATGTTCCGACACTATTGAGAGAACGTTTAAAATATGAGCTTTATCGAATAAAAAGGATCAAAACAAACTATAAATATGATGAAATGGCAGCTTTAAAGCAACTCAAAAAACAGATTCAAGGCTTCACCGATCAGGAATTTCACAAACTGGTTCAGGAAAAAAGGCTTGATTATGTGACAATTGAAAGCAAGCGTTATTTTGAAAAACGATTTGCAGACAACCTGTGTTTTGCCGAACCGGCATATAACGAAAGACAGATCCCGGATAAGAGAAGAGAAGCATCCAAACGGCTCCTCCATAAACGTCTCAATGAATTGCTTCAAGGGGATTCTCCAAAGGCATATAGGGTAAAAGGGAGTGTGACAAAGAAGCTGCTGAAAGCACCTGAGGGCTCAAAAGTCGTTAAGTGTTGGCTGCCCTTGCCTAAATCAGATCTTCAACAAAGAGTGTCTTCTGAAATCAAGACTTCCATAAGAGATTTCACCGTATCTAGAAATAATCATCCACAACGAACGCTTTACACGCAAAGAGCATACAGCACATCCGAGGAAATATCGTTCAGTGTGGAATTTGAATACCGAATTACGGAAATCATTTCCAATGTGGATCCACAACAAGTGACGGTGCCCAAGTTGAACATGGACGCATACTTACAAGAGCAGCTACCTCACATCGTTTTTACGCCCTATCTGAAGCATTTGGCTCATCAGATTAAAGGAGACGAAAAGAATCCTTATCTGATAGCCAAACGCATTTACGATTGGATTACGTTAAATGTCAGGTATTCGTTCATGAAAGAATATAAATTTTATGAAGATCTTTCATCCTATGCAGCCATTAACCTGAAAGGCGATTGTGGGGTCCAAGCGCTGTTATTCATTACTTTGTGCAGAATAAGCGATGTTCCCGCAAGATGGCAGTCCGGTTGGTACGCAAATCCCCTGGCTCCCGGCAATCACGATTGGGCATTTTTCTACTGTGAACCTTATGGATGGCTCCCGGTTGATTGTTCTTTCGGAGGTGCCAGAAGGGATCGTGAAGAATACAGAGAATTTTATTTTGGAAATTTAGATGCATTCAGAATGGTGACCACAACGGGATTCATGGCACCGTTTTTCCCAAAAAAAGCGTTTATCAGAAATGACCCCTATGATAATCAAACTGGAGAAATGGAAACAGATATGGGCCCGGTAGAAGATGAAGATACGCTTTGTATCAAAGAAATCATTGAATTTGAAGAAATAACAGATAAAACAGAAGGGAAGGCATAAAAATGAGCTTGATTAAGGATCTACAATTCATTGAAGAAGAATTTGAATACGAAGTTCCGTTTCATATCACTAACAGTGTGGCAACGACATCAAAAGTTATTACCGTTGAACTAAAGTTGGATAACGGGGTGGTAGGGCTGGGACAAGCTGCCAGGTCCTTCCGTGTTAACGGTGAAGTGTTTGATGGTCTGTTGAAATATAGAGATGAAATTTTGGATAAGATCAATGGTCTGGATGTGAGAAATTATCGCAGGGTGTTTGACCAGATTGATAAGTTTTCAAGAACGGCCCCCAGTTTAAAGGCTGGCGTTCAGTTTGCCGTTCTTGACGGTTTGAGTCAGACAATTAATTTACCCGTATACCAGCTTCTTGGTGGAAGAAAGGATTTTATCGAAACTGATCTGACCATCGGTATTGATAATTTGGAGACAACCGTTATCCGCGCCAAAGAAGCATTCGACAAAGGATTTTCCACCTTAAAACTCAAAGTGGGAGAGGATTTGAATCACGACATTGATCGAGTTCTGGCCGTTTCTGAAGCCACTAAAGGCGCCGGTTACATTGTAGATGCAAACCTGGGATACACGGCAAAAGAGGCTATTCAATTCGCTGATCAGATGTATAAGAATTCCGTGAATATCAGAATTTTTGAGCAACCCGTAGATGTTTACGATTTTGATGGTATGAGACTGGTTCGAAACAACTGTCATTATCCCGTTGGCGCAGATGAAACGTGTAAAACCAAATACGATGCTTTGAGATTGGTCCGCGAAGATTGTGTGGATTACATCAACATCAAACTGATGAAATCTGGTTTGTCAGATGCCTTGGCAATTGTTGAAATTGCTCAAACGGCAAATAAAAAGCTCATGATCGGTTGTATGGGAGAAGGCGGAATAGGAGTAGGCCAGAGTGTTCATTTTGCCTGCGGTACCGGGGCTTTTACCTATCATGACCTGGACTCTTGTTTCCTTTTGAAAAGTCCCGAACAGATCCGTTTCAGATCTGAAGGCAATAAGCTTTATCCCACATTCTGAGTGATAACATGTACTGCTATCTAGATGGAACACTAAAAGACAAAGATCAGAATAACATTCGAATAGAAAACAGGGGATTTACTTTTGCTGACGGTTTGTTTAAAGTCATCAGAATCATAGATGGTGTTCCCTTGTTTTTGGAAGATCACCACAAACGCATGAAAGAGAGCGCGGATTTTTTAAGAATCCCCTTTCCTTACACGGCTGATGAATGTTACGAACAATCTGTAGAGCTGATTCAAAAAAATCAGCTCTACGATGGTGAACTCTATTGGGAACTGACAAGAGGGGATGACGAATTTCGCGAACACGGCTTTCGAAGCGAACACAAAGGCACTTTTGCCATCCTTACCATCCCTTTAAGACACATCAACCAAGAAAATTGGAAAAAAGGTGTCTCCTTGACCCTTTATCCCGATTTAAGGCATCAACTGTGCGAACACAAGACGATTAACTTATTGGCAAACTGCATGGCAAAGAATTTTGCATACTCCCAGAATGCCTATGATTCCATGATGTTCCGAGTGGATGAAAGCGGAAGAAAATATATCACGGAGGGAGGCAGTTCCACATATTTTCTTGCGAAAGATGGTGTGATCGCCACACCGGAAGTAAAGAATATCCTGCCAGGAATCACACGTAAGAAGGTTATTTCTCTGTGTAAGAAAGCTCATATACCGGTTGTTCAACGTCGGGTTTATTTAAATGAAATCAAACACGCTCAGGAAGTATTCTTGGCCAGTACCGTTTCAAAAGTCATGCCCGTCAATAAGATTGGTGAAAATCAATATCCCGTTGACGGCAAAATCACCCGAACGCTTATCGACTCGTTTTCACAGCTCATAGTAAAAGAGATTCAAGCCAAAAAGGATGAACATCATGGGCAGGTTTAAACTTTTCAAAAACCTTCAGATTTATACACCCGAAGAAATTGGTAACAAAGATATACTCTTATACGCGGATAAAATTGTAATGATTGCCGATTCCATTGAAGCTCCATTTCCCCAAGACACTGACATCGAAGATTATTCAGGATGTATTGGTTTTCCCGGTTTTATTGACGGTCACGTCCACATCATAGGAGGTGGGGGTGAAGGGGGCTTTTTCACCAGGACCACGCCACAAAGTGAATTGGACTTTTTTAAATCCGGCACAACAACCGTCATTGGTCTTTTGGGAACAGATGGCATCACACGAACCCATCGGGAATTGCTGGGACAAGCGAGAAAATTTACCCACAACAAACTGAAAACATTCCTCGTGACGGGAAGTTACGCCTTGCCTTTAGTCACACTGCTGAATAACCTGCAAGAAGATATGGTGTTTGTTCCAGAATACATAGGCATCGGCGAGATTGCTATCTCAGACCACCGAAGCTCAGGTATCACCATTGACGAATTCAGACGTATTCTTTTAAATGCAAGGGTTGCCGGTATGCTCTCTGGAAAAGTCGGAAAGGCCATTATCCATGTAGGTGCTGTCAAGACGGGATTGGAATTGCTTCGAGAGGCTGTTTCAATTGGAGATATCTCTTCCCATCAACTACTTCCCACACACATCAACAGAACGCCACAAACATTAGCGGAAGGAAAGGATTGGATCCTAAATTTCGGAGGATCTGTTGATTTCACAGCGGGAGAAAAGGCCGTTGATGGGATCAGCTCGTTTATCGAAGATAACGTACCCATTGAAAATATCCTCTGCTCTTCAGATGGTTGGGGCTCCATTCCCATATTTGATAAGAAAGGAGACTTTGTCTCAGTCAAAACCGCGCCCGTTGATACGTTGTATGAAGTTTTTAAAACTTTGGTTTTAGAAAAAGGACATGCCATTCAAGATTGCTTGAAAATCTTTACTTCCAATGTTTCTGATTTCTTTGGCATCTCGAAAGAAGGTTATGGACACCTTTTTGAAGGCGGAGTAGCCAACTTTACTATCGTTGATCAGCACTTAGATATCAGGATAACTGTATCACAAGGAGAAATAGTTTTTAAGAATTAAGTCCATACCCTCTTTATTGTTAAACCATTCTTCATGTCATCATCGCCTTCGTTCATCGCACTTAAAGAAGTCAGAGCGTTGAAATTTAATTTTTTTTGTTTTGCAATAAACAAAACATATGTTAAAATAGATTGACCAATTCACTTTGAATTTTATCCTTATTTTACTGGAGGCGAATGATGACTATTTCAAAAAAACTCTTTTTCAGTTTTACCGTAATAATTGTTCTATTTGCAATTATTTTTTCTTTATCCTTATTATCCACATCTGAAATTCAATCGGATGGAGAAAAGATTAAAGAGACAGTAAATCTTTCACGTGATGTTTTTATAGACTTCAAAGAGGTGGAAGAATTATCAAATGAAATCAATGGGATGTTACAAATCGTTTTAAAAATGGGATATGTTGACGAATTAGACATTCAAACAGATTTATTGGAGGCTTTTCAGTCAAAACATGGGCTCATCATCAACAAATCGAAAGCATTGGGGCTTTACAGTCAATTAGAAACCCAATTGCAAGAGATTGAATATGAAGTGGAGGGAGTCTTTACAAATAAATCAGAAGAAATAAATGCCAGTAAGATCATTACGGATAAACAAAAAGAATTATACGACATTGAAAGTCAGCAGTTGGATCTTAATAGTCAAAAAGATAAATTATTTAAAGTCTATAATTGGAAAATCCAGGATTTCAAAAAGGCGTTTGAGGAATTGAAGGAGGAATATGCCTCTCCTGATGAATACAATCAAGAAATGGAAAAAAAGATAAGAGATGCCATTTCAAAAGATGCAGGGGTTGGAGATTTCGGAGTATTTGAACTCGAATTACTCTGGGGAGAAGACGTCTTAGATGGTGGAATCACCATCAGCAATTTCCCGAAATTAATACTTGAAACAAGAAATATGTTATTAGAACCCGAAAAGGGTGATAAACAACTTGAAGCTTTAAAGGAAATCAAAGAAGATATCGTTGAATACGTAAAACTGCAAACTAAATCCGGTTTTGAAGCCTTTGATGCCGTTACAGCCAATCTTATTCCTTTATCACTGGATTATTACATTGAAAAACTGGAAGAGCTAAACAGCTTAAACAAACAACTGCAACAAATGAGTGCTGAAATCAACATGATCAACAAAGACATTTCCTACAATCAATCCATGATGAGTCAATCCAGAATGATGGCTTTGGACATCATCAACAATAATATCAGCGAGTCTATTGATAACATCATGAATCAGATTGCTGAAATCATTGCTGAAAAAACAACGCGTTTAGACAATAGCTTAGAAGAAATCACTCAGAAAAGTGATGATAGCATTGAAATCATATACACTAACAATCTGTTAATCGTCATTATTGTCTTGATTTCGATACTTCTGAGTTTGTTTGTGGCTTTTTTCATGCAACTCAGTATCAGAAAATCCATGAAATCACTATTGAGCAAAACGGATATTATTAAAGGCTTGGATTTCACATTGGAATTTGATGAAAAGGTAAAAAAGGATGAAATCGGAAAAGCAGAACAAGCGTTGAAAGAAATTGTTAATTCCATGAAAGATACTTTGATAAGTGTCAAAGATTCTATGAATCAAGTTACTCAAGCCTCATCTGATTTGGAAAATATATCCGGTGAATCCGCTACCATTGCGGATGAACTGAAAAAAATAGCCTCAAGTACGGAAACAGAGGTTCAGGATACCTCAGCGGCCATTGAAGAAGTCAGTTCCGGGATTGAGGAAGTAGCTGCATCAGCGAAAAACGTTTCTGATATTTCAAGGAACTTGTTCTCAAAGACCTCTGAAACAACTTCAGAAGTAAAACTGGGGGAAGAATCCTTGTCTGCGGTGGCAAATATCCTTGATGACGCGGAAAACCAGGCAACTGAAACATCCAGATACGTAAACATCTTGCAGGAACAAACACAAAACGTGGGTAAAATTGTCCAAGCGATATCCGGTATATCCGAACAAACAAATCTTCTGGCTCTAAATGCCGCCATAGAAGCTGCAAGGGCTGGAGAAGCCGGAAAAGGATTTGCAGTGGTTGCCGATGAAATCAGAAAGCTTGCCGAACAGAGTCAAAACGCAACCAATGACATCTCAAAGATGTTGAAAGAAATCAGCAGTGGCGTTAATTCAGTTAACGGTGCGTCGGACAAGACGTTGAACATCGTGAACGAAGTCAATGAAAAAGCCGGTGTTGCACTTGAGCAATTCTCAAAGATCTCAAATAATCTGAAAATCGTCATGGAATCAGTCGAAAACCTGAATAATACTGCAGAAGAACAAAGTGCTGCAGCGGATGAAATAGCAGGCGCCATGGATCAATCAGCTCAGTCGATGGTCAATGCATCAACACAGGTAGAAGCAATGGTTGAACAAGTCCAGAAGCAAACGCAATCGGTTGACACACTCAACAGCGCCACCATGGCTTTAACGGATTTAGCTCATAAATTAAACAGTGAAATAGACCGATTCTCGGTATAAAAGGCTATATGTGTGAATAGTTAATAAAAAAGGGGACAAGTAACTGGATATCATATGCCTTTTGCTCGTCCCCTTTTTTTCTAAAGACAAAGATTACACAAACGCTTTTACTGTTTTTTTAAACCTAACAAGATGCGTGTTATTTAAAATTGCATCGATAACAGAATATCCAGATAATCCTCTTCCCAAACCAGCTAAATAATTCTGATCCAATTTATCAAATACAACTTCTTCGTTCACATACTCATAGGATTCACCAATAAGGATTTTGGACATCGTCACGCCCCAATATGTCAAATTTACTCATCTCAAATCTTAGCTTTTCTTTATTATCAGCTCAAGATAATGATATAATCCAGAATATGGCAATCCGTTATAGCTGAAAACCATCATTTTGATACGAGGTAGGCAAATGGAAAAAAGCACCGTAAGCATCGGTAAAAGAACCTTTTTAATAGCCGTTATCATTCTGTTGATTATCATGAGCCTTGCAGGAATTCTGACAAGAGTGATTCCCACGGGATCGTTTGAACGGGAAATGGTGGAGGGATCTGAGCAGATTATCCCCGGTTCATTCGCCTATTCTTCACAAGAGCCACTCCCCTTTTGGAGGGTATACACCGCACCAGTGGAGGTTTTGTTTGGACCGGGCAATATGACCATTATCGGGATCATACTATTCCTTTGTATTATTGGTGGCTCTATTAACATTCTGAATAAAACCGGTGTTTTGACCGGGATGATTGTGAAGATCTCCCAACGATTTAAAGACAGGAAGCTTTTGCTCCTTGCACTGATCACGTTTATCTTTATGTGTCTCGGAGCGTTTATGGGGATTTTTGAAGAAGTGATCGCTTTGATTCCCATTGTGATTACATTGGCCTTTCATCTTGGATGGGAT
>CAYUYU010000022.1:0-20172 GCA_964449405.1 uncultured Thermotogaceae bacterium | reverse complement strand
GATGGTAGTATGGTCATCACGCCATGTGAGAGTAGGTATCGCCTGGCATTTGTTTTTTTTTGGCCCCATAGGATAACGGCCAGTCCATCGGATTCTCAGTCCGAAAGTCGGGGTTCGATTCCCCGTGGGGCTACCAAAAAACACACTCGAAAGGGTGTGTTTTTTTGTGGTATGATATCCATAGTAGAAAAAAAGGAGTATAATTTACGGGAGAAAAGTTTGAAAAGAAAAGATAAACTGAAATTATTGAAGTTATTCGTTTGCTTTTTCAAAATTGGTCTCTTTACTTTTGGTGGCGGTTTTGCAATGATTCCGTTAATGGAAGAAGAACTTGTGCATAAACATCATTGGGTGAAAAAGAGAGACTTTATTAACTCTATCGCGCTTACACAATCCGTTCCTGGAGCTATTGCCTTTAATTTGGCAGTCTATTTCGGACATGACACCCTTGGATTCATCGGTGCTCTAGTCAGTGTCATTGCCGTGGCTTTACCTTCCTTATTCATTATTTTGGCAATCGCGATGTTCTTTTCAACTTTCAGTGAAATTCAAATCGTTCAAAACATCTTCAAAGGAATACGACCGGCAGTCGTTGCCCTGATCATGTATGCGGCACTCAACATCGCTATGCATTTAAAATGGAACACCTCTATGCTGATCATTTTGGCTTCAGCTACTCTTGTCAGTATTCTTTTTTCGGTTAATCCGATCTTTTTGATCATTGTGTCATTTGTAATTGGTACGATGATGTTCATCATCAGGGGACAGAGGAAGAAGAAAAAATCAGATTGTGAAAATTGCAAAAAGTGAGGCGTGTTGATTAATGGATATACTGATTAACCTCTTTTTCTCTTTTTTCAAGATTGGTTTGTTTGGATACGGTGGTGGCTATGCCATGATTTCACTTATCCAAAACGAATTGATCAACAACGGGTGGATGGCTAAAGAAAAATTTGTGGATATCATAGCGATTGCACAAATGACGCCGGGTCCCATAGCGGTTAACAGTGCAACCTTTATTGGCTATGAGCTGGCTTCGTTTACCGGTGCACTGGTAGCAACAACGGCAGTTATTCTGCCCTCTTTTATTTTGGTGAATATTCTTGCCATTTACATGAAAGCGGGGACCAATTCAAGGTTTACCAATTCCATACTTGAGTATCTCAGACCGGTTATTATCGCCTTAATCATCAACGCAGCTTTTACCATTGGCATTGAGGCTGTGACGGATTATTTCGGTCTTATTATACTTGGCCTTTCATTTTTACTAATCTGGAAAACAAAAATTCATCCCATATTCATCATTGCCATTGCGGGCATTTGCGGGATGATTTTCTACTCTTTATGAAATCCAATTCAATCCTTTAATAATGGAATAGGTAATGATCGAAACCGATGCCCCCAGTACACTTCCCCATATGAGATCGATGATTGTAATCTTCAAAGGCCAGTCTTTTAAGGTGGCTAAATTTGTCAAATCATAGGTGGCATACGTGATAAAACCGAAAAAAAGACCTGCAAAAAGGGCGTATTGCCAACTGCTTTTTTCCAATGCCGGTTGAATCACAAAAAAAACAAGTCCAATGATATACAGTAGATAGAATAAGATAGCCGCAATCCAATCGGGTTTTTCTTTCATGATATATCCCAAATGCTTGGCATACAATTTTTGCGCTACAACTCCAAGCCAAACGAGATCAATTACAAAAAAAACGACAAATGATGTCAAATAGATCTTAATGAAATCAAACATTCAATCTCCTCCCAATCTTGCAATTATGACGGAAAAGGTTAATCCGGTATGGATAATTTGCCCATTTGAACGCTTCTCACAGCTCCTGTTGCGCTTTTGATATTGGCAAAATGACCGTTCAAATATTCGTTTCCCATGAGAGCAAAGGCGATGGCTTCTTTGGCATCGTTGATGGATTCATCCATGATCTTTAACTGAGAATGAATGAGGTTGTGCTTTATCGCTTCGATTAGAGTTGGGTTTTTTGACCCCCCTCCGGAGATAATTAAGGTATCCGGTTCATAGGCATACTGCCGATATGACTGAACCATGGTCTGAGCTGTGAATTCCACTATGGTTTTTATGATGTCTTCAACCTTATAAGCTGTATTTTCTGTCAATTGTATGATCTTATGAAAGTAGGTGTCATTGTATCTAATCTCTCTTCCGGTTGATTTGGGTGGGAGGATTCTAAAATAATCTTCTTCTATCCTCCATAAGTGTTCCAACATTTCAGGAAGTACGGTTCCATTTCTTGAATATTTTCCGTTTTTATCAAAAGCAACGTTTAAATAGTGCTCACACGCCTTGTTAATCAAAATATTGCCGGGTCCTGTATCAAAAGCAAGGATTTCATCAGGGCCTGATGCCTTGTCGATGATTGAAATATTTCCGATACCGCCGATGTTTTGTAGTCCCACGCTTTCTTCCTGAGAGGAAAAGAGGATATAGTCGGTATAGACAACAACAGGTGCCCCTTGGCCACCTACAGCCATATCTTTCATCCGAAGATCCGAAAGAACCGGGATACCCGTTAAGCAAGCGATATAATCGCCATCACCAATTTGCAGGGTACATTTGGGTGAAAATGGATCCGGTTGTTGATTAGTATCGTGGAAGACTGTTTGGCCATGACTGACGATTAAATCGACATCTGTGATGTGATGTTTTTCTATAAACAGATTGATCATTTCTGAGTGAATTTGTGCTAAATAGACATTAGCTCTTGCAATATCATCAACTTGAGCTTTGCCTGAAGTCAGGTAATTGAGCTTTTCCGATAATATATCGTTGTAGGGGTGTGGTTCAAAAATATGCTGAATCAATTGAGTGTTTGTATAATTACCCTCAATCTCACAGTAAACGATATCCAATCCGTCACATGATGTTCCCGACATGGTGCCAATAATCTTTTTCATGGTGTTTGCCCCTCTGAAATGGCAGAAACAAGTCGGTTGGAGATTCTTCGTCTGAAACGAAGCATTTCTGCTGTTCTCTCATGGCGTGAATAAAAGCATCTGTTGGCGAGGATGACAATAGCCAGATCGTTCTCCGGGTCTATCCACATGGAAGTTCCCGTAAACCCGGTATGACCAAAAGCCTTTGAGGACAAAAGACTTCCTCCTGAAGAAGCAAAGGTATAATGCATCCAACCCAAACCTTTTTCGTCTCCGGTAATTCCTCGCGTCCATCTTCTTGTTGAAGTTTGAATGATTTGCTTGGAAAAGACCTTATGAGGATTCAGAATCTCTCTGGTGTATTTAAGAAGATCAGGCACATTCGAAAACACACCGGCGTTCCCGCTTATGCCACCCAAATAAAAGGCTAACTCGTCGTCAGGTTCTCCCTGTAAAAGTTTTCCGTTTCTTAACGAAGTGGGGGCTGTATGCGTATTATCATTGGGTTTATATCCTGTATAGTTCATATCGAGTGGTTTAAAAAGTTCATTGTTGACGTAGTCTTTGAAATTGCCGGTTACCTTTTCCACAATCGTCATTAGCAAAATATAATTAAGACAGGAATAGACCACTTGTTTTCCTGGAGCGTCTTTGAAGAGTTCCAACTTGATTTCGCGAAGGATCTCATCTCGATTGGATTTATACTGGTATGCTGCCGAATAGGGCGGCATTCCGGAAGTGTGGGTTAGAAGATGCCAAATCAAAGTTTCATGATCGGTGAATTCAATGTAATCGGAAACCTTATCAAATAAATCAATGTCTCCTGCTTGAATCAGTTTCAAAATTGCAGGAAGGGTTGATGTAACCTTTGTCAAACTGGCAATATCATATAAGGTTTCAAGCGTTGTTGGTGTTTTCTCTTCTAAAGTACCAAAAGCCTCTGAATAAAGAGTATTTGATGAATCACTCACTCCAATCACAACACCGGGAAATAGTTTTCTTTTAATTGCTTCTTCAACAATTTGTTTGATCGTCATTGAGTTACACACCCCGCTCCTAGTCTGACTTTGAATTTGTACTTGTCACCTCTGTACAGAGAAATGACGTATTCAATACATTTATTTTCTGCTATATAGGTATAGCGACGTCTTAAAACCGCACAATCCTCACTTTTGATCTTCAGCATTTCTCGATCTCCCTCAACAGGTTTATGGACTTCTATGATTTCATCGGCGTATTCAAGAACGATTCCCAAATCCTTTTTAAAGAAGTTATAGACAGAATGATGTTCCATGTCCATCTGAATGAGTTTTAGCAATCTGGGATTAAGAGTTGTGTTGAAATAAGCTGATTCTATAGCCATAGGAGAGTTATCCACGAGTCTCAGCCGTTTAAGGAATATGACAGGTGTGTCATCGGAAATAGAAAAACATTGAACTACTTCCGGAGGAGGTTCTACGAGACGGTTCTCAAGGACAATAGAACTGGTGTGCTGCCCTTGTTTTTCCACTTCATCGGTAAAACCCTGTAATTCTGTGAGGTTTTCTTCTTGTTTGCTTTGAGAAACAAAAGTTCCTCTGCCACGTGATCGTGTGATCAAACCTTCTCTGCTCAGTTCTTCAAGTGCCTTTCTTACCGTTAGTCTGCTGATTTTGTATTCCTTGCAGAATTCAAATTCACTGCTGAGCGGATCGCCGGGTTTCAGCTCTGAATTGAGAATCTTTTTCTTTAGCTCTTTATATAATTGGTAATACAACGGGACAGGCAGACTTCTGTCTAATTTTTCCATGTCCTTTACCCCCTGTTATCGGTTTCTTGTTATAATATTATTATAACATATATTGAGATTATCGGGAACTTGAAAAAAAACAACATCAATAAAAAAACTAAAGAGCGTTTTATTCTTTCGTACTAACGTCTCAGTTGATTATTGTTTTTACATCGACTACTTAATGCTATAATTCAGGAGAGAAAAGAGAAAACTGAGGGGTGAGGCAGAAATAACAAATCATCATTATTTTTATGTGGAATTTGGTGAAGAGGATTCCTGGTATTACAAAGAAGCAGTCAATATTATCCGTGGATTTGAGCATCATAATGTTGCTTCTCCTTTTAATGAAAAGAATTCCGCATCGATTGATAAACAGGAATTTTCATTCAAAACTTCCGAAGTCGGAAGACTGATTGCTCTGATAAAGGATTGGGAAACTTCAAAGATGCTTTTTGAAGGAAAAGCTATGGATTATCAGGAAATGATAAAGGTCCTGAGAGTTTTTCGTTGCGGTTTTTATCGAACCGATTCAGGTGAAGGTGAAGGCTATTGTGCGGATTCTCTTTGGGGATGCCGCTTGCTAAATGTTATAGACACTTCTTCAGTGGAGGAGATAAGAGACTACTCGGAGGAAAGGGTCTATTGGTTTGATTTCGGATATTTTGAAGAAGAAAATATTTGGATCATTTCAAAAGACGATATAAAAGAGGGTTTACAACTTGAGATAGAAAAGAAATACATTTATCATTGCCCTTTTTTCAAGATGGAAACGGTGAAAAAACTCCTTCATGCCTTACCGGATCAAGTTGATTTGAATTCGGATAAAAGATGGCAGGTCAGGTATAAAAAAACCGTTTCAGGTAGTGACATGCTGGAAGCTGTTGGAATCAAACCAAATCTAAAAGGTGGGATTGTTGAAGAGAAAGATGAAAACAGAAATATTCCATTGGTCAGCTTTTCAGATATTGGTGGAATAGACGATGTCATTCAGAGTATTCGGGAGGTGATTGAACTTCCCCTTAAACGTCCGGAGCTCTTTAGGTATATGGGAATAAAGCCTCATAAAGGCATTTTATTGTATGGTCCTCCCGGTTGTGGTAAGACAATGATTGCCAAGGCGATTGCCAATGAGATCAGTGCTCACTTTATCGCTATCAAAGGGCCGGAGTTGCTAAACAAATATTTGGGTGAATCTGAGGCGAATTTAAGGAGTCTTTTTTCGGATGCCAGAGAAAAACAACCTTCAATCATCTTTTTTGATGAAATTGACGCGGTTGCCCAAAAAAGATCTTCAAGCGAGACACTGAGAAACGAATCCAGATTTGTTACACAGCTATTGTCTTTAATGGATGGCATTGAAGATTATGGAAAAGTTTGCGTCATCGCTTCCACAAACAGACATGAATCATTGGATACGGCGCTTTTACGTCCGGGTAGATTTGATTATACGATTTTTATCAATAAACCGACCAAACAAGGATGCCAGGACATTTTCCGAATAAAAACAAGACATATGCCTCTTTCACCAAAGATAAACGACGATCATTTTGCGGAAAAACTCCACGGTTTAACCGGTGCAGAGATTGATTTTGTTGTTCGTGAAGCTGCTTATAACTGTCTTCGAAGAAGCCTCGATTTAAAGAAATGTATTTCTTCGGATAACAATTATAAGATCAATCTGAATAAATTGCGAATTGCTGAAAGTGATTTGCAACAATCGTTAAAAAGGGTCAAAAGAATGCAGAATCGTGAAATGACCGGAGAGGAAAAACATTGAAACGAAAAAAAAGAAAACACTTATTTCTGTTTGTCATTTTGTTTATTCTATTGGGAGGTTATATTTTTTTTATCGAACCTAATCGTTTGGATATAACTTATATAGGTACTTCTGAAACGCCATCCTCCTCACCTTTGGAAAATGAATTAAGAATTGCTTTCTTTGCAGATCTTCATATGTACAAGTACCGTAACTTCCATCAGCGGTTGTTGGATGAAATTGAAGGTTATCATCCGGATCTCATCCTTTTTGGGGGTGATGCATTGGCAAAATTGACGGATGTACAAGATCTTGAGTTGTTTTTTCGAAAGTTAAAACAAATTGCCCCTTGTTATACCAATTTTGGCAATTGGGAAGAATACGCACCCGTGCATATGAAACAAAGGTTTGAGAAACTGGGTATCAAGCTTGTTGACAAAGAAACGGTGTATGAAACAATCAAGTCTTTCAAGATTGCCATAACCGGTTTGGAATCTCATTATTTTCTATCTCAAACAGCCCTTGTTGAACAGAGCGAAACTGATGATTTGTCGATCCTGTTAATCCATTCACCCATTGGGTTGGAAGAAAAAAAGGACATTGTAGAAAGATATGACCTCGTATTAGCCGGACATATTCATGGTGGGCAATATGTGATTCCCTATTTCACAAAGAAACTGATAGATTTACGAAACGGACGAAACATTGAGTACTATTCCGGTCAATACACTTACAAAGATACGATGATCTATGTGACAAGGGGTGTGGGACAGTGGATTCCCGGTAGGTTCAACTGCCCGCCGGAATTAATGATTTTGGATGTGATGCTTCCCAAAGAGTGAGAAAGTGTTGGGTGAATCTGCTCACCAGCCCGGTATTTTTTGTTTTGAAAATGTACTCATCGTTTCGAGTTTGCGCTGAGGCGGTGTAATTATACGAACCCGTAAGTAAAATCTTTTCGTCGATAATCACGAATTTTTCATGTAACAATGCATCTGATATATCCAATCTAAGTGATGTATATCTTGCCATATCGTCAATATCACTGTAAATACTGGATAGATTCCAATCTTTATCAACTAATATATAGACCTTTACACCCTTTGAAGAAAGGATTTTCAAATAATGGGCTATACGGTTGTCGCTGAAGGCAAACATGGCGATATAGACCGTTTTTTTGGCCTGGGAGAGTTCGTCTAATAAAAATTCAAAACAATCTTCTTCGGGAGAAAATCTCACTTTCGAAGAGTTGACTCCGTTTCTGTTCATTTTAAACAAACCGGCGAACGATTGGTCAAAATTCTCATGAAACGCCTCTATCAAGGTTTTATCATCACTTATTATGATGTTGTTTTCATGGTCATCAAGACTAGTGGGTGTCAGATTGGTTGAGCCAAACCAAAGTTTTTTTGAGTCAGATATCATGTATTTATTGTGCATCAATCCTTGCGAGTCGTAAATGATTTCTACGTTGTCAATTGTCAAAGGGTAAGAATTATCGGTGCAAATACGAACACGTATGCCGTTCTTGGCCTTTTTAGACAAGGCATGTATGATTTGATGGTCAGTGATGGAATACACACACAAATCCAAGGTGTATTGTGTGTTTTCAATGAATGAGAGGGTTTGTTCTCTGATAAAATCTCCATGAAAATAGACCTCATGGCCATCGTAATCATCACAGGATACAAGTATTAAAATGGAAAAACAAATTAAAAGAAAAAGAAAAAAAGGACGCATCCATCGCCCTCTCTTTTTTAAGATATCTTTTGCCTTGGTGTGCTCGGGGCGATTTGAACGCCCAACCTTCACATCCGCAGTGTAACGCTCTATCCAATTGAGCTACGAGCACTCAGCCAATGGCGGAGAGGGAGGGATTCGAACCCTCGGAGAACATAAGTCCTCACTTGCTTAGCAGGCAAGCGCCTTCGGCCGCTCGGCCACCTCTCCGATTCAAGCAACGGTAGTATACCACACTTGATTGAGAAATTCAAGAAGAGAGATCTACTAAAATGGCTTTTTCAAGGGTAGAAATGATATCCGAAGTGCTTCTTTCAACCATGTCAATTCTTATTGCTTCTTTGTAGCGTCTTGACCAGATAATTTGCCGTTTTGCAAAATGTCTGGTGTTCTTTTTTAACGTCTCCATGTACGCTGCTTTTGATTCAAAATGCCCGGTTAAATAATCAATGGTTTCCCGGTATCCGATGGCTTTCATGGATTGGCAATTTGGAGAATATTTTTCTAAGAGATGTTCTGTTTCCTCGATTAACCCTCTCTTGAGCATTTGTTCTACACGAAGATTGATGTTTTGATACAGTTTTTGCCTATCCGGGAGTAAAAAGATCAGTTGAAAACGTTCATCCGGCGTTCGACATTTTCCCATATAACTGAAGGTCTTACCACTTAGTAAATAGACTTCCAAAGCCCTAACTGTTCGTTTCAAATCGTTAGGATGGATTTTTTCAGCGCTTTCCGGATCGATTTGAAATAAACTTTTTCTAAGGCTCCCCGGATATTCTTTTTCTTCTACTAACAGTTTCTTTCTGAGACTTTCATCTTTTTGAGCGCCTTGAAATAACCCGTAACGTAATACATCCATGTACAAACCGGTTCCACCTGCAAAGACATACGTTTTTCTTTCAACTTCTAATTGTTCGATTTTTCTGAGTGCGGTTGTTTTGTATTGATTCACATCAAAGGCTTCGTCAGGCCGTATTAGGTCTATCAAATGATGAGGACATACACGCTGCTCCAACTCAGTAGGTTTGGCTGTACCGATATCCATTTCCTTGTAAATCTGCATGGAATCCATTGAACACACTTCTAAGGGGATTTTTTCAGAAAGCGATAATAGAAGAGAAGTTTTGCCTGTGGCGGTGGGTGCATATAGGATGGGGATTTTGTTCATCAGCAATCAATCACACCGTACAATACACCACTGGTTCTGCTGCCGCGAATCTCGTCTACTTGTATGTCAGAAAACAGAGAGTCTTTGGATAAGGCTTTTAAAATAACCGATTTTCTACTGATTCGTTTCATCTCTTGAATGTCTGCTTCTGATACTTTATCGTAAACGGCAAAGGGGCGCAATGGATTGAACCCCGACGAGGTCATCACCGGGTTGTCAAACATGGGATCGCAATAACAATAATCACAAGAATTATCTTCCTGATGCTTTATCCATGTTTTGTAATCGGAATGGATTAATTCAATCCTTTTAAAGCTCTCGTTAACCCAAGGGGACTGATCTTCGTAAGACTGGATCCCGTATTTGACAATGGTGTAGATGTGTTTTGACGCTTCTACCCCAACAACTTTACCGGTTGTCAAATGTGCAGCGATCAATATGGCTTCGCTGCCAAGGCCTAATGTGAGATCATAGACAACCTCATTTCCTTTCAAATTCATCGCTTCTATCAAGTGATCCCGTTGATTGTTTCGAATGTTCCTCATACGCATTTTTGAGCTGGAAGGATGGAAGAAGAATTCCCCGTCTTTCCATCTGATTCTTAACCCGTCTTTTTCAACGACATAATAAAAGTCCAAATGATTAGAAGTTTTATATTTGTTGAAGCTTCTTCTTGAAACGTATCTCGCCTTTAATTCTTTTGAAAGAGCAATCGCTCTCAGGACTTCTTCTTTTTGAGGCTTAATTGAAGTTGTTACGATAAAATCATTATGATCGAATGTTTGAACGCTATTTGTTGTTTTCGTATTCATCTAATCTTTTTTTTAACCTCTCATATTCCTGAACCTTTTGATTGAGTATATCCTTTTTTATCTCATATTCTTCCTTGACTTTATTGTATTCTTCTTTAACCTCCGAATATTCAAAGAACACATTGAGATTGAGATAAATCATCCAGGCTGACAAAATAACAACAACAAACCAGTATAAGAAATGAAATGATCCTTTTTTCTTATTCTTTTTAAGCTCTTTTTGCGGCATAGGTTTTGCCCCAAGATTGAGTTGATTGGTCTTATCAGTGGTTTGTTTGGAATAAATCAACGGTTATCATTCCTGTTCAGGAGGATAGATAATCTTCTGTACCAGTTTAACCTTTTCCTGTTCTTCTATTGCCACGTCAACTGTATAGTCATCTTCATCTTCCAATCCCGGTGGTCTTAAAAAAATGGTTGAATTATAATTGTTGGATGGGACTAAAAAGAAATAGGACTGTTCTGTTGGGCTGATTGATTCGGGATAACTTGACACGACAAAGTCCTTGTCATCAAAATAATAATCGTCAAAATTTAAAACCCAGGTTTCGCCAGGAATCAGCGCAGGATCGCCTTCCTCGCTTCTGTTCTCTATTGTACCATACACCAGTGTTGATTCATCTTGAATCAGGGAAATGCTGTTCACAAATCCTTCTTCTAATTGAACGGGCAGTGCTTGAAGATCAATGTCTGCATAAGGCGGAATATTTTGTAAGTTAAGCATCACGTACAATGTGGACTGACCAATGGGTAATGATAATTTACCTTTGTTTCTATATTGGTTATTGGTTACATCTTTGATGGGTATGGACAATACCAAATCGGTATCGGGCAATTCCATGGCAATATTTGTGGCGTATGTTGTCTCTTCGGCTTCATCTTCCAATACATAGTTAGCGGTTGCATTTTTATCAAGGGTTAATCTGATTCTTGGGTTCGTCAACGATTCATCGGTGTCTACATCCCTATCAAATTCAAATTGCGCGATGTTTTTCTCCTGAAGCAAATTCAAAAGCGACGAAAATGAATCAATACGGGTCTCGGGACGAAGGTTGATGGCAAAAGACTTGTTGGGTACGGTTTCTTTTACTGGGTTTCCATCGGAGATGAGTTCGATTTTTTTGATCATACATTCAACACCGCTCAGCCTGTGAGCGGTATATTGAATGCCGTTATAATTAAGATACAAAGCGAGTCTGGAAGTCCCTGCGCTGATGGGCGGCAGGAAAAACTCAATGATAAAACACCCCGAAAGCAGCAGGGATATAATTCCAATCAAGAGGATCGGTATGGTTCTCTTCAATGTCATGAACTCCTTAGCCGTTTGAGATTAGCGAATCAAAATCGGGATACAAATTTAAAGCCTTGTCTAATGAGGTCAGCTTGAACAACCTTAACAAGGTGTCATTGAGTGAAAAAAGGGCCAATCTTCCACCGTTTAACTTACATCTTTTGTGAAGGCTGACGATGACACCAAGCCCTGAGCTGTCAATATATTCCATATTCTCAAAATTTAAGGCGATGTTTAGCTCTCCTTTTGACACAAATTCGTTGATGATATCGTTTTTGAAATCCACGGCATTGCTCATGTCTAATTCACCGTTCATATCTACAACGACCCAATCCTTCTTTTTCTCCCATTTCAACATTTTTTCACCTCATTTGAAGTTTGTTATTCTTCAATAATTATTCTTTCTACCGAACTAACTTCATCGTCCGTTCCAAGGTCTACGACTCTGACACCTCGTGTTGCTCGACCCATGACTCTGATATCCGAAGCGCTGAATCGGATGGTGTAGCCGAGCTTCGTAACGGTTATGACCTGATCGGTATCCTCAACGGCCATAACGGCAACGACTTCACCAAGGCTTGGAGCCCAGGCCATATTCTTGATACCCTTTCCACCTCTTGCTTGCAGACGATAATTTTCAATATAGGTTCGCTTACCATAGCCTTTTCGTGTGATGGTGAGGATAGAGGCGTTTTTATTATCGGGATTAATCGTTGACAGGGAAACCAATTTGTCGTCCTTTTTTAATGATATGGCCTTCACACCTTGTGTGTTTCTTCCCAGTTGCCTGACATCCTCCAGCGGAATCCTGATGGACATCCCCTTCAATGTTCCTATGAAAAGGTTGTTTTCTGTTGTTTCAGTATCCATTAAGACGCAATCTACCACATAATCATCTTCTTCTAACTTAATTCCGATAATACCGGAAAGCCCCGCATTGGAAAAATTGGAAAGCGAGGTTCGTTTTATTTTACCATTTTTAGTCAAAAAGATAATATCAAACCTGTCTGAGAAATCTCGACCAACCTGGAGTACACTTTTAACGATTTCGTCTTCGGCTAAATTGATATAGGACATGATATGTTTTCCCTTGGTGCCCTTTGAGGCATTTTCAATCTCGTAATTTTTAATCACATAAGCCTTTCCGAGAGAAGAGATAAACATAGTGTTGGAGAGTCTGGAAGTGACCATGATATGCCTTGCAAAATCCTCTTCCCGGGTTCTTATACCGCGGGCACCTCGTCCCCCTCGGTTCTGTTTTCTGTAACCGTCAAGATCAGTTACCAGCGTGTAACCCCTGCTGGTCAATGTGATGACAATATCGTCGTCTTCAACGAGATCTTCGATATTCACATCATCAGCTTCTGATATGGTGATTTGAGTCCTTCTTGGTGTATTGTGTTTTTCTTTTACCTGTAAAAGCAACTCTTTAATTTTCTCATTGATTTTGGATTGATCTGCAAGTAATTCCTTTAATTCTTTTATCGTTTTGTTTAATGCCTTCAGTTCATCGGTCAGCTTGTTGATTTCCATGGAAGTCAATCTTCCGAAACGAAGATCAAGGATTGCTTTGGATTGTTCTTCCGAGATTTCCAACGTTTCCATGAGATTGTTGATGGCATCAGGCTGATCATTAGAATGCCGGATGATATC
Source organism: uncultured Thermotogaceae bacterium (assembly GCA_964449405.1). GTDB lineage: Bacteria > Thermotogota > Thermotogae > MWEM01 > MWEM01 > JASUTC01. Next base: position 7,068 of record CAYUYU010000022.1, on the reverse strand, counting down.
GATGGTCGTATCAATGGAGCGGATGGCTGTAATCAATCCTTCTACAATATGCGCGCGTTTACTGGCTGAGTCGAGTTCATATGCGGCTTTTCTTGTGATGACTTCCCTTCTGTGATTGATGTAAGAATCCAAAAGCTGTTTCAGGTTCATCACCTTCGGTTTTTTCTTTTCATCAATGACAAGCAGCTTTGTAGGGAAAGTAGTTCGCAGGTAAGAGTGTTTAAGTATGTGGTTCAGCACTACCCGTGGATTTGTCCCCCTGGCAATTTCTATGACAACCCGCATTCCGTTTCTGTCTGACTCATCTCTGATGTCACGGATCATTCTTTTTTCTTGCTTTTTAAAGTATTCAGCAATTTGTTTGATCATCGATGCCTTACATACACCGTAAGGAATCTCGTTTATGATCATTCGATCTTCTTCTATTTCATAAACGCCTTCAACGGGAATAGAACCGGTTCCCTCTTCATAGACTTGTTTGAGTATATCCTTTCCCATGATCTTGCCACCGGTTGGGAAATCAGGGCCTTTGATGTATTTGTGCAGTTCCATAATGTCGATCTCGGGATTATCGATCATGGCACAGATCCCGTCTACAAGTTCTCCAAGATTATGGGGAGGGATGTTAGTCGCCATACCGACAGCTATTCCTGATGTTCCGTTTAAAAGTAGATTGGGAACACCGGATGGTAAAACTTCTGGTTCAAAAAGGGTTTCGTCAAAATTGGGGCGGAAATCAACGGTGTTTTTATCAAGATCTTCCAACATCTCTTCAGAAATTTTGGCCAATCTGGCTTCGGTATACCTTGGAGCGGCTGCAGGGTCTCTGTCGATTGAACCAAAATTACCCTGTGGATCGACCAAAGGGACCCTCAGGTTAAAATCCTGTGCCATTCGGACTAATGCATCATATATGGCGGCATCTCCGTGAGGATGGTATTTACCCATGACTTCACCGACGATTCTGGCTGATTTTTTATGAGGTGAGGCGTACCAGTTTTTAAGCTCTCTCATAGCGTAAAGAATACGCCTTTGTACCGGTTTTAAGCCATCCCTTACATCCGGTATCGCTCTTCCCACAATAACCGACATGGAATAATTGATATATGACTCTGCCAATTCCTCGTGAAAAGGCCGGTCAAAAATCCTCTCTTCAAGAGGTTTTTGTTCCACTATTTCATCTTTTTTTGCCATTTATTTGTTCCTCCGATTCATGATACCTTTGATCCGGGTTTGATATCCCCGTCAACGGTAAGCAATCTTAGTTTTTCTTTATCTTTTGCAGCCAGTAGCATACCGTTTGATTTGATTCCCATGAGTTTTGCGGGTTTCAGATTTGCTACGACGATGATCTTTTTTCCTATGAGTTCTTCTGGAGTATAGAATTTTGAGATACCGGCTACAATCTGTCTGTGTTTGTCTTCTCCAATGTCAAGTTGGAGTCTGATTAGTTTATTGGCTTTTGGAACCGGTTCGGCATTAACAATTTCAGCGACACGAAGATCTACTTTTTTAAAGTCATCGAAATCGATGATCAATGTTCCTTCTGCCTTTTCAGGCTTTTTTGTTTTGCTTTCCTCAGCGGCTTCCTTATTCATGATAATCACTTTTTTTGCCTTTTTTATATCGATTCTGGGGAATATGGGCGCCTCTTTAATGACTCTGGAACCAGGTTCCAACACTCTCCATTTTAACTGGCTGTAATCAGCTTCGTCCCAACCCTTGTTGATTCCCAAGCGTCTGAATATTTCCTTGGAAGTGTCTTCCATTATGGGCTTGATAAACAAAGCGATGTTTCTCAAAGTATCGGATAGATTGTACAAAACGGTAGCCAGCCGTTTTTTTGAGTCCTCGTCTTTTGCCAACTTCCAAGGTTCCGTCAAGTCAATGTATTTGTTGGCAAAACTGATAAAAGACCACACACTTTCAAGGGCTTGGGTGAATTTGTAATCGTCCATGTTATCTAAGTAGTTCGTTACCGAAAGCTCAAAGAGATTCTTCAATTGGATATCATGGGCTTCCATTTCTTCTAAAGGTTCCGGGATAATCCCATCAAAGTTTTGTTCGATCATGGCTGTGGTTCGATGCAACAGATTTCCCAAATCGTTTGCCAAATCTGCGTTAATCCTGCCAATCAAATTGTCTTCGGAAAAATCTCCATCCTTTCCAAAGTTGATATCCCTGAGCAGGTAATATTTGATGGCGTCTTTGCCGTATGCATCCATCAAAAGCCTTGGATCAATGGCGTTTCCAAGAGATTTACTGATCTTTTCTCCATTGACCGTCAGCCAGCCGTGGGCAAAAACCTTTTCGGGTAAGGGGATTTCCAATGCCATCAAAATGGCCGGCCAAATGATGGAATGGAATCGGTTGATTTCTTTACCGATCAGATGCAGATCTGCCGGCCAGAATTTCTGATAGAGTTCATCATTTTCAGTACCAAATCCGATGGCTGATATATAGTTGATGAGCGCGTCTACCCATACATAGATCACATGATCGGGATCGTTTGGCATGGGGATCCCCCAATTGAAGGAAGTTCTTGAGATACTCAAATCACGCAGTCCGCCTTTGATAATCTGCAACATTTCATTTCTTCTGAAATCCGGTTCAACAAAAGAAGGTTTTTCTTCATATAATTTCAACAGGCTGTCCTGATATTTTGAGAGTTTAAAGAAATAGTTTTCCTCTGAAAACCATCTCAATTCACGGTTACATTCAGGGCAAAAATGCTTGTCATCTTTTTTCACGGCATCTTCTTCGGTCCAAAACGCCTCATCATGTACACAGTATAGCCCCTCATATTTCCCTTTGTAAATATCGCCTTTATCCAATAGTTTCTGAACAACATGTTGGACCACGTTTTCATGTCGTTTTTGTGTTGTTCGGATAAAATCATCGTTTGATATTTCCATTTCCTTCCACAATTGTTCAAATTTGCTTGCCAGTAAATCACAAAATGCCTGTGGATCTTTCTTAGCAGCCTTTGCCGATTCAAGAATCTTTTGGCCGTGTTCATCGGTACCCGTCAAGAAGTAGACATCGTAACCGCAAAATCGTTTGTATTTTGCGATAATATCCGCAACAATGGTTGTATAAGCTGAACCGATATGCGGTGCGGAGTTCGCATAATAGATTGGTGTTGTTACATAGAAATTTTTTAAACTCATCGAAGCCCTCCGTTCAAATGATCTATTAAATATCATGGTATTATAACATATTTAAGCCTCTCGAAAGATATGAATTAAAGCAACTTTGCGTCAGTTGTTCTAAAACAAAAGCGTTATTTTCTTGTGCCATTTCACGTCATAATTGTATAACATAATTAAAAGGGGGATAAACGATGTCAAAGATAGTTGCAATCTTAAAGTACGCATTGGCCAGAGAGGAAGATGGCAGGTCTTTTTATTTGGAACAAATCGACAAAGTGAAAGATAAGCAGGTGAAAGAGACGTTTCAATATTTGGCTGAAATGGAGGGTGAACATGTGGATTACATCAGTTTACTCATCGAAAAGGCTGAAAAGGGTGAAAAAATAACCAAAACAGATATTCTTCCCGATGAGGAGCATTTTTTTACTTCCAGAAAAGAAACGGAGTTACCTGCTGGGAGGCATGCTGAAATGGCATCTGATATCTCGGTTATGCGAATGGCCTTTTTAATCGAACACGATTTTATGGAATTTTACCAAAAAGCAGCAGAAAAAATTGATGATGAAGGGGGAAAATATGTCCTGAATCAATTGAGTCAATGGGAAAAAGGCCATCGTGATATGATTCAAAGGATCTATGACGAGAAAATGAAGAAGTATTGGCATGAAATGGGGTTTGAGCCTTTGTTTTGATACTATATTGAATGTCCTTTCGTATCAATGGCAACAATCAACGGAAAATCTTTTACCGTTATTTTTTGAATGGCTTCGCTTTGAAGTTCTTTGAACAATAAAATTTCCTGATGAATGATGCATTGTGAAAGTGCGGCAGCTGCGCCGCTGGGTGCCAAAAAATAAACGCCCGCGTATTGTCTGCAAAGGGTTCTCGCAACTTCAGAGCGTTCTCCTTTGCCAACTGTTGCTCTTACTCCAAATTTGAAGAGCATCTCCAAATACTTATCCATTCTGGCACTGGTGGTAGGTCCAATGGCACCAATCCCCTTGCCGATTGGAGCTTTTGCCGGACCGGCATAAAAGACAATGGTTCCTTTTAGTTTAATGGGACAATTCGGTAATTGACTCAGTTTCTTTTGTGCGGCATCTCGCATGATGATCATTTCTCCACTGTATTGAATATTTTCTCCGGCTTTCAGTTGTTCAACTTTCAACTGTAACACATCCTGTTCTACAAAGATAGCAATCCACTGAAATAGCCAGAGGCAAGGTGGCAATATGGGTTGGATAAGTCAGTATGTGGACACTGTAACAGCTGGTGCCCTCCTTGAGGGCCTGAAAACCGATACCCAGTTTGTTAATTTGACTTTTAATCTCCTCTTCCATTGCAGCATAACGCTGATCTTCATGGGTTTTTGAAATGGGTGATGTCAACGCCAATTTAGAAAGCATCATCGCCTTTTCTGAAGTTCCTCCCAAACCGATACCCACTTTCAAGGGTGGGCAAGCCCGTGCTCCTGCTTCGTCGATGTGATTGACAACTTGCTCAACCACTTCTTCTTTTGAAGCGGATGGTGCCATCATGTACAAACGGGACAGATTTTCGCTGCCCCCACCCTTTATGAGAAACCGGATTTCCAACTTGCTACCCATAACGGGTTGAACGTGAACAATTGCCGGTGTATTATCCATTCTGTTTTTCCTCTCAAAAAGGGGATCGTCAACGGTTGAGTATCGGTATGGAGAATGAATATACACCTGAGAAACCACTTCATCGAGAATATCTTGCAAAGGGTCGTTGAGTGGGAAATTAATACCCAGAAAGCAGAAAAATTCGACCATCCCGGTATCTTGGCACAAAGGCAACCCTTTTTCGCTACTGATATGATAATTGTTCCGAAGCACATTGGAAAATGGACCATTGTAATGGTCGATGAATGGTTTTATTTCTTCGTTAATTTGAGTATTGGCGTTGATAAGAGCCTGTTTTATTTTTTCTTTCATGTGTTTTTCCGTCATTTCACAAACAACTCCCGCCGATAATTCTTCCAATAGCCTGAAGATTTGTCGTCTTCACTGTATCGAAAACGCTCCACCACATCTGAATCATACTCAGCACCTATCCAGCCTTCTCTTTCCAAAGCGTCACATAGAATTTCTCCAGAGGGAGCAATAATCCGACTGTGTCCCAGAAAATCGAATGTTTCATGAGCACCGGGTGTGGAAGATGTACAGATATAACAGGCATTTTCAATCGCTCTTGCTTTGGTTAAGGTATCGTATGTGACCCACCGACTCCTACCGTAGGCAAAGGGGACGAATATGATATCAGCACCTTTTAGGGCAACCGTCCTTGCAATTTCAGGAATCCCGATTTCATAACACATGAGAACACCTACAGTTATATCGGAGAGATTATAGACTTTCAAATCAGACCCATTTTGAAAAATCTCTTTTTCACCTCGGAATAAATGAGTTTTGTCGTAATAATCCACGAATAATCCTTGATCAAAAACAACAGTGGAGTTGTAAAACGCTGCTTTATCATATCGCCCAATGCCGGATATAACCACACAATTGTATTGTAATGATATTTCTTTTAACCACGTTTCAATCATCTTCTGCTTATCAATCATTAATTGTTTTGATGTTTCATTCCAAGTATAACCGGTGCCGAATAGTTCAGGAAATAAAATGAAATCAAAGGGAATGGAACAATTGCTGAGGATGTTGGCTGTTTTTTTTAAATTGTCTTCAACCTGACCGGGAATACTTCTGATTTGAACAGACACTATTGTTTTTTTCAAACAATCACCACCATTTGATACTCATTATACACCCGTTCTATAGGCCCCCACTTTTTTTCTCAAATCTTCCAGCTCTTTTTGATGTTCAAAAAGGGCACAAGGACCATCGGTATTCTCCAAAATTTCGCCGTTCTCCCTTAATTGCACAAACAGCTGACTTGAGAGTCCATCCTTAAGTTCAGACTTTTTCAAATTATGGGTGGCAATGTCTGAAACCGGGCAAGGAGTCAAATCACCAAAGGCATTGATGTGTGCAAAACCTTTTCCGGCTGATACACATCCGCCAAACAATTCTTCATCGCCTGGAGAATGGATGATGAACATCTGTTTGTTTTCTTTGTAATAGATGATCTGTTGTCTGAAATCTAATCGCTGTTCTTTGGTTAAGCATTTTTGGGCACTTGATTGTTGGTCACTGGTGGAACAAACCGAATCCTTTTTGATTGATGAATCCGAATCAAGCCCTACGGGGATGTATTCAGTAAAAAAGCCCATATGCAACCCATCGTTGATGTAGGCATCCAAATGCTCCTCTTGCATCCAATAAAGGTAGTTTTCATTGGTAATGGTAACGGAAATCCCACTTAAGATGCCTGATTTTCCCAATCTCTTTGCCGTTTGAATCGCCTTTTCATGAATACCTGCACCTCTTCTTAAGTCCGTCATCTGATCGGAACCTTCCACACTTACCATAATTCCCGTATTGTCCATTTTCTTCAGCTGTTTATAGTCTGCCTCCTTAATAGCCGTTCCGTTTGTGAAGATGAGAAAGATGCAATCGTCAAATTTCTGACATAAATCAAGTATTCCATCAAAGACAAATGGCTCTCCTCCAGCTATAAGAAATGTATAGACTCCCAGTTTTCGAGCTTGTGATACGATCCCTTCCCATTCGCTTATTGACAGAGCCTCTTGATGAAACTTGGATTGATCGGTTGAAGAGATGCCAACAGCTGAGGCGAAACATCCCAGACAATTCAGATTGCATTTGTGAGTGATGCTTAGTATTAAAATGGGTGGAATCATCACCCCTTCTTCTTTCAATGTTTTTTCGCGAGTTGTTTCGGATCTGTCAAAATTCTTCATGAGCTTGTTGGCGTTTTTTAGATATTTGGGGTTCTTTAAAATAAACGGAATAAAAACACGGCTGAGTTT
>CAYUYU010000021.1:0-20250 GCA_964449405.1 uncultured Thermotogaceae bacterium | reverse complement strand
CACCGCCTCTTGCTGTGAGCACAACTTCAGCTGCTGCCATTCCGCCGATGTCTTCAGGTGAAGTTTCCAGTCTAACCAGTATGACTTTTTCGCCTCTTTCAACCCATTCCTCCGCTGTCTTTGAATGGAATACGGCTTTACCGGTTGCGGCTCCCGGTGATGCTGGAAGGGCTTTAGTTAAAACTTCTGCTTTCGCCTTTTCTTCAGGAATGAAGAAGGGGTGAAGCATTCTTTCGACCTGTTCGGGGGTTACCCTTGTCACCGCTGTCTTTTTATCTATCATGCCTTCTTCAACCATGTCTACGGCAACTTGAACCGCTGCAGCAGCTGTTCTTTTTGCATTTCTGGTTTGAAGAAGATACAGCTTTCCTTTTTCTACGGTGAACTCAACATCCTGCATGTCTTTGTAATGTTTCTCAAGTTTGTCAAAAACCTTGATTAGTTCATCGTAAACATCGGGCCAATCATTTTTCATATCTTCCAGATCTTTAGGCGTTCTGATACCTGCAACAACGTCTTCTCCTTGGGCGTTTTTGAGATATTCACCGTAGTATTTCTTTTCTCCGGTGGATGGGTTTCTGGTAAAGGCAACGCCGGTTCCACTGTCATTGCCCATGTTTCCATAAGCCATTGCAACAATGTTAACAGCGGTTCCAAGAAATGTGCCCTCTCCGATACCGTGCAACTGTCGATATTTAATAGCTCGGGGGTTCATCCAACTGCCAAATACGGCGTTGATGGAAGCCCAAAGTTGTTCATGAGGATCCTGTGGGAAGGTCTTTCCCTCATCTTTATATACCTTTTTATACAATTCAATAACGCGTTTAAGGTCCTCTGTATCGAGTTCGGTATCCAATTTAACACCTTTTTCTTCCTTTACAGTGTCAAGGGCCTTTTCAAACTTCGCATGTGGAAGACCCAGTGCGACATCTCCAAACATTTGAACGAATCGTCTGTAGGAATCATATGCAAATCTTGGGTTTCCTGACTTTTCTGCCATGGCTTCCACGGTTTTGTCGTTGAGTCCAAGGTTTAGAATAGTGTCCATCATACCGGGCATGGATATAGCAGCCCCTGATCTTACAGATACGAGTAAGGGATCGTTTTTGTCTCCGAATTTCTTGCCGGTATCCTTTTCAAGCAATTCCATAGCCTCTTTAACCTGTGCATCTATTTCTTCAGGATATTTTTCGCCATGGTCAAAATAATACTTACATACCTCTGTAGAAATTGTGTATCCCGGGGGTACCGGAATACCAATGTTGATCATTTCGGCAAGGTTAGCACCTTTTCCGCCGAGGATCTCTTTCATTTGAGATCCGCCTTCAGATTTACTTTTTCCAAAGTAATAAACCCATTTCTTGGCCATCTGATGTGTTCCCTCCTTGTTAATCAAAAATTTATATACTGCTGATTGCTATTACGTTGAAGTTTGATACCACAAACATTTTTCAGTGTATTATACCATAGACGTTTTACTTTGTATTTTTTTTCACATTGCAAATAAATGCAAAAAGGACAGCCCTTTTGGCTGCCCGAATTGTTTGGGAATTTATCTTTATGGAGGGGGAGCTAATTTTTAAATCCTACATGATCAACGAAAAATTCCTGTCCGCCTATTTCAAGGGCGTTGATAGTTCCCTCAAGCAAAATGACACCTTGAACCCCGCCGGGAACTGCTGTTTCAGTGACATAAATATCCACACCGGCTGTAGTTGTGCCATCTAAAGGAAGAAAGTCTTCTACATTTCTCAATACACCATTCACCATCAAATTCACGTTTCCACCGTATTCTCCGTAGAAAATAACAACTTTTTCGGGGGTAAACGGAAAATCGAAATGGGCACGGGCGTTGTTGATCAAAAGGTCTTGTCCGGCAAAACCAGCTTTTCCATTGTTATCGGCTTTGAAATGGCCAGCGAATGTATCAATTCCATTAAGCCACTTGAACTGACTGGCAGTCATTTTTGTCCCGTCTTCAAAACAAAAGTTACCAAATGTAAAGGGAGATCCAAGTACGAGGGCTTCAAAGTCTATGAAAATGAAGGGATTAGTAAAAGCTGCCAATTCATTGTTAATCCTTTCTGCCGATGTCAGGGAAGCTTCGTCAGATTGAACCTCAATTGACATACAACTGGCAAAAAAAAAGGATAAAACCAAGAGACCTACCAAAATAACCAAATAATCTTTTATACTCTTTTTCATTTTCAACACCTTCCTTTTTATTGTTTTCAAAAGGTATTACCAGCCAATTTTTCATCCGTCGCATGGGATATTATTGATAGTATGATAAAATATTAGAAAACCGAATAATAAGGAGTGAAAACAATGGAGAAGATTAAAATTGATACCATGTTGAAGTTTCAATTTCCTTCAACACTAAAGAAGAATAAAATCGGTACAAAAATCGGTTTTATGCTCCATCAGATGAACGAAGAAGAGAACAAGTACGAATCCAATTTATGGCTCATGGATACAAAAACAAATGCGATGAAAGCACTCACTACGGATGGAAAAACTGGTCTTTTCTACTGGGAAGACGATGAAAACATCCTGTTTACATCCAGTAGAGCAAAGGACGAAAAAAAAGATATTCCTTTCACCACAAAAGTTTTCAGAATCAATATAAACGGCGGCGAAGCTCAAGAAGTTTTCACCCTTCCGGTTATGCTAAACGAGTTGGAAGTGATTCAACCTGATGAACTGTACATCATCAAAGGCATGTTTAAAATCGGGCATGAACTTCCCTTAAACCCGGATGAGGAAACGGTAAAAAAGGCAAAAGGTGAAATTGAAGATGAAAAAGACTACGAGGTACTGACAGAGATCCCTTTCTGGAGCAACGGAAGCGGTTATACCGATCAAAAAAGATCCGGTCTGTTCCTGTTCAACAAAAAGGAAAAAACTTTTAAAAGAATCACCGATGATTATCTGTCTGTGAGTTCAGTCGATTTATCAGAATCCAAAGACAAGATTCTCTATTCCGGTAATATCTTCAAAGACAAGCGCGAGCTGACTAATGACCTATACATCTATGATTTGAAAAAGTATTCCACTCAGAAAATCTCTCCCGACACACCGATGAACTACACTGATGCCATTTTCAGCAATGACAATCAAGTTATGGCATTCGGGACAGACATGGCCCGTTACGGTGTGAATGAAAATAGGAAATTTTACTCACTCTCCATTAACTCTAAAAGTTTTGAGTGTATCACCCCAGATCTTGATATGAGTTTTGGGAATTCCGTGGGTTCTGATGCTCGTTTTGGATCCGGTTCGCCACATATCCTGAAAAAAAGCAATGAGTTTGTTTATTTTATCAGCACAGACATCGACAGCTCTTATCTCTATAGTGTTGATTTAAATGGAACCCTCAAGCCCGTTATTGAAATCAAGGGGGCTTTGGATCACTTTTGTCTGGTAGATGACAAAATTATCGAAATTGCCTTCAGGGACAACAAAATACCGGAAATTTACAGCTTTAAAGAAGGTAAAGAAACCCAACTTTCCAATTTCAACACCCCCTTACTTGAAACACTGGAATATGTCGAACCGGAACCGTTGACGCTCAAACGCGAAGACGCCCCGGACATTCACGGTTGGGTCATTAAACCTGCCGGTTTCGACCCTGACAAAAAATACCCAGCCATTTTAGACATTCATGGTGGTCCCAAAACCGTATACGGTGATGTATTCTTCCACGAGATGCAAGTATGGGCAGCTGCTGGCTATACCGTCTTTTTCTGCAATCCCAGAGGAAGTGACGGACGAGGAAACGAGTTTGCGGATATCCGCGGAAAATACGGAACCATTGATTATGATGACATCATGGACTTTACCGACCTGGTCTTGGAAAAACATTCCTATATTGACCCAAAGCGAATTGGTGTAACAGGTGGGTCATACGGTGGATATATGACCAACTGGATTATCGGACATACTGATCGCTTCGCAGCAGCAGCCTCTCAGCGGAGTATCTCAAATTGGATCTCAAAATTCTGCACGACCGATATTGGCTATTTCTTCGTTTATGATCAGGGTGCACAAGCCACTCCGTGGGACGGCCACGACAGACTCTGGGAAAGTTCCCCTTTGAATTACGCAGACAAGGCCAAAACACCAACTCTATTCATCCATTCTGAAGAAGATTACCGGTGTTGGTATCCTGAAGGCCTACAGATGTTCACGGCGTTAAAATACCATGGAACAGATGCGAGATTGTGCATGTTCCGGGAAGAAAATCACGAACTCTCCCGCAGTGGCAAACCCAAACACAGAATGCGAAGACTCCAGGAGATTCAGGATTGGTTTGACAAGTATTTGAAGGCGTAATAAGAACAGGATTAAACAAAATCTGGGCTAGAAAGAAACGAGGGTGAAGAAAACTAGGGTAGACAAAAGCGGGTAAATACAAGGTGCGTTGAGAGGATCTGTTTTAAACTCGTTTTTGTCTAAACCTGTCTTTCTCCAACCCCGAACTTGTTCACTCCTGTCCTTGTACACCCTCGTTTTTTTATAACAAGGAGGCTACAATGTACACAAAAGCGGATTTACTCAAACATATTGAAGAGTTGGGAATTAAAAGAACAGACACATTACTCATCCATTCTTCCATGAAGTCCATCGGTAATGTGGAAGGGCGTGGGGATACGGTTTTAAATGCCTTCATGAAATATCTGAATGATGGGCTGCTGATTTTTCCCACACATACATGGAATCAGATGTCGGATACCTATAATGTTTTTGATCCCAAAACAGAACCTTCCTGTGTGGGTATTCTCTCAAATTTATTTATAAAACGCTCCGGTGTCTACCGTTCACTACATCCCACTCACTCTGTGGCTGCCTTTGGAAAAAATGCCAAATCCTTTACGCAAGGTGAAGAACACTTTGATACACCCTGTCATAGAGAGGGTTGCTGGGGGAAACTGTACGATCAGGATGCCAAAATTCTGTTTATCGGTTGCAGTTTGCGAACCAACACTATCATTCACGGTGTGGAAGAGTGGAACCACATCCCCAACAGGTTTTCAACTAAGTTAATGCCTTTGAAAATCAAGTTTGAAAATGGTGAAATGATCGAAAGACCCTTATACCGACATCATAATGAAACGGGCGATGTCTCAAAAAACTACGGTAAACTGACCGATCCGCTACTGTATTTGGGGATTGCTACAAAAGGTAAATTCGGCGATGCCCAAACTATCTTGTGCCAAACCAAGGAGATGGTTGATCTGACCTCTCATTTTTTGAAACACAATCAAGACCTTTTTCTTGATAATAAGCCCATTGGGAAAATGTTGTACAAGGATTTTCGAAAAAAATAACGACCTTTATCTAAAATTAGATTTGTTTGATAACATAAATTATCTATCTACAAAAACAAAAGCTTCCTTCTCCTAAATACACTTAATCAATCATAATCTTCTCTTATGGCGAATCATTACGTTTTGAAATTTAAACAGAAAAAGATTATAATGTTTATGTTTGTTGCGTGTCGCATGCAACTAATACGAAAAGGAGTTTGTTTATGATAACCATAAAAAACCAAACCCAACATCAAATTATTAACCGAGTATGGACAAAAGATCGTTTCACACGACAGGAATTGAGCAAAGAACTCAATCTCAATCGATCAACTATTTCCAGGAGTCTTGAGGGATTGATGGAGCAATCGGTCATTATCAAAGATTCTATCCAAAATCCGGGTGAATCAGGAGGAAGAAAGACTGAAGTTCTCAAACTTAATGAGAATCTGTTGAAGATTATGGCCATCTCAATTGTCAACGACAGGATTTTGGCATTACTGCTTAATCTGAAAGGACATGTTATTGATCAATACGCGTTTAACGATAAGGTGAATGAAAAAAACATCGTTGAGGAGATTGAGAAGGCCTTTTACGAATTTGACGATCACACCGGTGATATTCTCGCCATATCTATTTCCATGCCGGGGATCATTGATTCTCAAAAAGGGACAATTCAGTTTTCCTATGACCTCAATATTAAAAACATGTCCTTGAGAAAAATTATTGAAGAACGGCTGAATGTGTACACATATATCGAAAACGATGCCAATGCCGGCGCAGCGGCGTACCTTTTTGAATCCGGCATGAGGCATGACAATTTGATCTATTACATGTTTTCATTTCCCACAGAATTTAAAACTTATGGCGGTATCGGTGCAGGCATCGTGTTAAACAAAACAATTTATAAGGGTTCCCGCTCAGCAGCAGGTGAAATCATTTTAGACAACAGTTGGCGCTATTCACAAGAGTACTCACTACATGCAAAAGACTTGGGTGATTACGTTTATCCTTCTGAAGAATTCCCACAAATTATAGAGGATATGATTAACAACCTGATAAACAGAATTATCGTCGTCACGACCCTCCTGGATCCCGACAAAATCATATTGGGAGGCGATATTACAGATTTTTCGGATTCTGTCATTACTCATCTTAAAACAAAAATTAAAGAGGAACTTGATTTTGCTTCCCGGGAAGACTTTATCGAAATTGATTCATCCGGACTCAACAACATCGCACTTGGAGGGGCCGTATCATTTTTAAATCAGTTTTTTACTAACTATGAATGGGCTTTAGAAATCTTAGAAAGATAATCATTTCGGGATCGAGAAATCCCGTGTAAACCAATCGGAGGTGTTTTTTTATGTGTAAGAAGTTAGTTATTCTTTTTTTGGCTTTGATGCTGATTGTTACTTTTTCCATGGCAAAGACAAAGCTGGTGTTATGGCAGTTTATGATGGATGATGAAACCGGCAGACAGGTTGTAGAGGAATTTGAAGCAGCCAATCCGGATATTGAAGTTGAATTCGTTCAATTGTCATGGGCCAACGGTTTTGATAAGATCGTAACGGCCTTTGCTGCAGATTCTGCCCCGGATGTCCTGGAACTGGGCAATACCTGGGTCGCCAATTTCGCTGAAGAAGGTGTGCTCTCAAACATGAACTGGATTATGGAAATCAATCCCAATATCGTGGGTTGGAACAGCGCCAGCTATAAGGGTGATGTATGGGGGGTACCATGGCTGCTGGGAACTCGAGCCATGTTCTACAATATCGACTTGTTTGAAGAAGCCGGCTTAGATCCTGCAAATCCACCGGCTACATGGGATGAAGTTCTTGAAGCTGCGAGAAAGATAGAAGCTTTGGGGGATGACGTTTATGGGTTTGGGCTGGCATCAGGAGAACCATACTCTCCATGGCAGGAATGGTTCCTTCCGGCAGTTTGGGGAAACAACGGAAAGGTTGTTTCTACTGATCTTCAAACGGCTCTGTTTAACAGCCAAGAGGTGATTGATGCAGCTGAGTTTTATCAGAACCTTTCTCAATACGCCATCAGCACCAAACAGGATGACCTGATGGACTCGTTTGGAGAGGGTAATATTGGTATGGTTGTCGGAGGCGCCCATCAGATTTCAGCCTTGTTCACATCATATCCAGAAACCAAATTTTTAGTGACTTTTGTCCCAAAACCTTCCAATGAAAAGGGATTCCACGCATCATTTGCCGGAGGAGAAATTCTCACCATCCCCGAAAGCTCTGAGAATAAGGCAGAGGCTTTGAAACTGGTGGAATTCCTTGTGGATCCTGATGTAGCCATGCGCGTAACCAAAGCATACCCGGCTGTCTTCCCCTCCAACATCACCGCAGAAGAAGACCCCTGGTTTGACGATCACCCCTTGGAATACGTTTTCTTTGAACAAAATGCCACAGCTGTACCGGTCCCGCCAACACCACAGTGGACAAAGATACAGGAAAAGGTTACCGAAGCGGTAGAAGCAGTGATTCTTGATCAGGCTCCTGTTGAAGAGACTTTGAATAAATACAATCAATCGATTCAAGAATTATTGGATCAGCAGTAAAACAATTTAAGCAGCCTGAAAAGACAAGAAAGATTTTATTCGGGCGGACACGCCGGTCCGCCCCTACAGCTGATCTAAAACCTAAACATGTGATGCCAAAATTAACGGTGGAGGTTATATCGTGAATCGAAAGACCAGGCAGAGATGGGTGATTTTTGCCTTCTTATCACCTTGGCTCATTATTTTTGCGATCTTTAACGCGTTTCCAATCATCTATTCTTTTTTTACCAGTTTCACAGATTATTCGGGGTTAAACCCTGAAATGAGATTTGTGGGGTTGGGCAATTACATCAAGGCCTTTCAAGATGAAGTTTTCTTGAAGGCGCTGGGAAACACCCTCATATTTGTGGTGGGGACGATACCCTTCACGACAGGTATTGCGCTTTTGTTAGCTCTTTTATTAAATAGTAAGCGGTTGAAGAAAAAGGGGATATTCAAGGCCGGATTTTTTCTGCCTTCCGTTATCTCCATGGTGGTCATCTCCACGATTTGGATATACTTGTATAGTTCTAACGGCTTATTTAACACGATTGGAAATTTCCTGGGCTTTAAAATGGAGGCACGAAGCTGGTTGGCTTCTCCAAAAACCGCGCTGTTGTCCATCATGATTATGGATATTTGGGCAGCATTTGGTTATTATCTCATCCTTATTTATGCCGGACTACAGAATGTTCCCGAACAACTTTATGAAGCGGCCAGGATAGACGGTGCCACTAACACTCAAATCGCCTTGAGGATAACCTTACCTTACATTCGTCCAACGTTATTCTTTGTGATTGCCATCAACACGATCCGTTCTTTTCAGATCTTTAGCGAAATTTACACCATGACCGGTGGCGGTCCGCGCAACTCAACACAAACCATCGTCCATTATTTGTATCAGGTGGCTTTCAGACAGTTCGATATGGGATACGGCTCAGCCATAGCTTACATCCTTCTGATTCTGATTATGATTGTGACTTTGATTCAAAAATACCTACTCAGGAGTGATCGGGCATGAAGAAGCGACTAAGAGGAAGCAAATGGCTGATCATCCTTTTAACAATTTTACTGATTATTTCGTTAATGCCACTTCTGATGATGTTTTTCACATCCGTCATTCCACAAGGAGATCTTTTTCATTTGATCACAGAAAAATCTTTGTTGGATTTTGAATCCAGCCCCATCTATTTAAGGACAAAGATGAAAACCATCGGAACCCGAGATTTTGAATTGAAGGCATCAGTGGATGAAAAAAACACAGTCTTAAGCATCACCGTTGAAGATTCCGAAAAAGGGTACGGCATCGCCGTGTTCACGGGTGATACTGATATGAATCTCGTTCGGTATCTTTCTTTACAAATCAGCGCACCGGAAAAGGCTCAACTGTATCTGGGGTTAAAAGATATCAACGATATGGAACAACGTATTCCCATCCAAACCATCCATCATAAGGGATTTGAAAAGATATCCATTGACTTTGATCCCGAATTATTTGATACTGTGAATATCCGTCATGTCTCTCAGATACAGTTTATTGTGAATCCACCCCAGGACTCTCAAGGGCAGAAAATTGTCGTGGATGATCTCAGATCAAAGCTGAGATTTCCCACCTTGAAAAATTTTATCACCGTCTGGCAAGAACAAGATTTTGCCCGGTACATGTACAACAGCTCGTTGATCTCAATCATTGTGGTTCTGGGAAATATGCTGTTTTGTTCCATGGTGGCCTACGTCTTTGCCCGTAAACGTTTTAGAGGAAGGGAGATTCTGTTTTCGTTGGTTTTGGCAACGATGATGATACCCCCACAGGTCACCATTATTCCCATTTTTATCCTGATGAAAAATCTAGGATGGATTGATACGTATATGGCTCTTATCTTCCCTTTCTTGGTGACACCCTTTGGTATATTCCTGATGCGCCAATACATCGAGCAGTTGCCATCTGAGTTTGATGAGGCTGCCTATGTAGACGGAGCCAATGATTTTCAGATTTTTATCCGTATCATCATGCCTTTAAGCGGACCCGCTATGGCCGTATTGGGAATCAATACCTTTATCACCATTTGGAATGATCTTTTTTACCCGTTGGTAATGACCAATTCAAAAGGCATGCGAACCGTTCAGGTGGGGCTGGCCATGTATCAGAAACTGAATCAAACGGATTGGCCCAGAATGATGTCCGCTTCAACAATTGCGGGTATACCTGTTATAATAATATTCCTGATCTTTCAGAAACAAATCATATCCGGCCTGGTAGAAGGCGGGGTCAAAGGCTGATATCAAATCGAGGTGAATAAAGTATGAGCAAATTTAAAATCAAAGGTGTTGTTGAAGGGTTCTACGGTAAACCATGGACTTGGAATGAAAGAAAGGACATCATCACGTTTATGGGCAAACACGGGTATAACCTTTACATATACGCACCAAAAGCTGATCAACTTCATAGAGACAAATGGCGTCAGATGTACGATGCGGAATTTGAACAACACTTTATGGAACTGAACGAAACGGGGAAAAGCTCAGGTGTGGAAGTTTCCATGGCCATCAGTCCAGGCCTGTCTCTGGTTCACTCTGATGCCAAAGACTTAATGATTTTAAAAGAAAAATATTTCAGATTTATCGCTATGGGAATAAGAACTATCTCGCTGTTTTTGGACGATATTCCTGAAACATTGATTCACAAAGAGGATAAACAAGCCTATCCGTCACTTGCCCATGCACAAGCAGATTTTACCAATCGTTTGTTTGAATCTTTATCTGATAAAGTGGATGACATGCAATTCATACTCTGTCCAACCATTTATCATGGAAAACAAGTGACCGATTATCATTACACATTGGGAGAGCAACTTCATGATGAAATTAAGATCATGTGGACGGGTCCACAAGTCTGTTCTAAGACATTAACCGTAAAAAATGCACAAATGGTTGAAAAGGCTTTTGGGAGAAAACCCCTGTTTTGGGATAATTTCCCGGTAAATGATGCCACCATGGTTCCTGAACTCCATATTGGCACATTTAGCGGACGTGAAGGACAATTAAATCAGTGTAGTGAAGGATTTGTTATCAACCCTATGAACCAGGCGTATGCCTCCATGCCGGTACTCAAAAATATTGCCTTTTATTTGGACGATCCTGAACACTATGATCCTGAAAAGGGTTTAATCAATGCTATTGAGCAGATGTACCCTGAGATGACAGAAGAATTTCTCCTATTTTCAAAGGCCTGTGATACCAGCCCCTTAAAACCCGGAGATCCGGAGATTACAGTGAATATGATCCAAAAACTCCATGAATTGAAAAAAAATGGGAATCTCAAATTAATGGCAGATTTTTTGAACAAAACCGGTCAACAAATCTGTAAGGCACATAACAAGATTGTAGAACATATGAACGAACAACTAAAAACAGACATCATCCCTTGGTTAAGGGAATTTGATTATTATGGTCATCTGATGACAGATATGGCCCAAGCGCTTGAGGAAATTGAAGTGGTTTATCGGGATGAACATCCCCCATCAGAGAAAATTAAAGAAATCCACCGTGCAAATAATCAACTTGAAACCTCTCTGGAAAAGTTGGCTCACTTGAAGACAAGAATTTTTGGTAAGGACATCAGAGAATTTGCTTTGGATTTGTTAATCACTTGCAAAGGTCTGGTGAAACTTGTAGATTGGTGAAAGTGGACAGTTTAAAACAAAAAAGCGGCCTCACGGCCGCTTTTTTTGTTTCTTTTTTATTCTTTAGTCTAACAATCCAAGTCCTTCAAGGAATTGTTGTGCAACTTCGTCAGGCTCTTTTCCCTCTGCATCCACCAAATAATTCAGCCTTCTCATAATATCATCGTTCAAATAGGTGCTGATAGGTCTGAGAATATCCGCTATTTCAGGATAATCGTCATAGATTTCCTTTCTTACCGTTACGGCAATATTATAAGCCGGGAAGAAGTTTTTGTCGTCCTCCAATACGGCAAGGTCATATCGATCGAGTTTTCCATCTGTGGCAAAAACCATTGCAACTTGGATATTATCTCTAGAAATAGCTTCATAAGTCATCCCTATTTCCATTGTCTTAACGTCTCTCTTTTTTACTTCCATGCCATAAGTATCCGCCATGGCGAAAAATCCGTCATTTCTCTCATAGAACTCAAAGTCTATGCCCATAATCATATCCTCACCGGAATTTACAAGTTCTGCTAAATCGCCAATCGTTACAAGATCGTGTTTTTTTGCAAATTCTTCTGTAACAGCCAAGGCATAGGTGTTATTGATGTCAACCATGTCAAGCCAGACGATTCCGTTTTGCTCCAAATCCATTTCCTTTACTTTGTTATACAATTCAACCGGATCCCTTAAAACACTTTCCTGTTCCAGATAAGCCACCCATGCCGTACCGGTGTAATCTGGATACAAATCAATTTGTCCGGTCGTTAAAGCTGTCCTGACTGCAAATGAACTCATCCCGAAATCCTCGGTTGTGTTAAATTCGTTCGCCTCAAGCAACTGACTGATCATACTTCCTACGATATACTGTTCGGTAAAGTTCTTGGCTCCTACTGATAATCTTTCTGCTGAAAATCCGATTGAAAACAGCAATGTTGCTGCTAATAGTAAAATTAGTACCTTTTTCATAAACGTTACACCTCCGTTATTTCTTCAGTTTTCCTTACTCAACAAAAGTCCCTCTGACATGATTGTCCTTTCAAGCCATGCCAGCAGGGCGTCTACAATAATTGCCAATAATGCTACCGGAAGCGCTCCGGCAAATATCCTTTGAACATTCATCAGCCTTAATCCAATAAAGATGATTTCTCCCAAGCCCCCAGCACCGATGATGGAAGCGATAGCAGCAGTACCGATATTGATAACCGCAGCGGTACGGATACCTGATGCGATAGCGGGTATGGAAGACGGCAGTTCAACTCTAAAGAGTATCTGCATTTTGGTCATCCCCATACCCATTGCTGCTTCTTTCATATCCGGCGAGACATTCATAAGACCGGATGCGGTATTAAAAGTAATGGGTACAAGTGAATAAATGAAGAGTGCGAACATGGCCGGCATGGCTCCAATACCCATGAAAATGAAAACAAGCGCAATTACAGCTGTGCTCGGAACCGCTTGAGTAGCCCCTGTAATAGAAAGTACGATTCTACCGATTTTTTCTTTTCCCTGTCTCGTGGAGATGATCCCGATGAAAATACCCGTCAATACCGCAATAGACCAAGATATCAGGAAGATATAAAAATGCTCCCAGGTTTTTTCCAGGATATAGGGGATGTTATTCAAAAGATAAGAAAACAGATCCATGATATCACTCCTCCGGCTTTTCGAACGAGCTCATGATATCTACAAGCGTCTTGAACCTGATGATGCCCAATAATTGATCTTTAGAATTCACAACGGGACAACTGGTTAGACCGGATTCCACCATTGTGATGATGGCTTCCATCAAATTGGAATAGGGTTGTACGGATTCGGTTTGCTTAACCCGTTCGATTAACTCTTCATGTTTATCTCTTCTTTTCAATGCTTCAGCTGTACAATAACCCAACAGCTTTCCGTTTTTGCCAACCACATAGGTGTAAGATTTTTTGTTTTTCTGCATATACTCCAATGCTGTTCCGATAGTTTTCACCTCATTGGCATTGATTGAAAGAAAATCGGTGATATAGTTGTCTTTGACACGTAACATTTCCAATCCCTTTAGGGCTCTGTCAGAACCCAGTAGGCTTTCGACAAACTCATTTTCGGGGTTGTTAACCACGTTAACCGTATCATCGTATTGGACGATGTGTCCGTTGTCCATGATAACGATTTTATCTCCCAGTTTGATCGCCTCACGGATGTCGTGAGTAACAAATACGATAGTCTTTTTGATCTTTTCCTGTATTTCAATAAAGGCGTCTTGTAATTTTTCCCGGTTGATTGGGTCGATGGCCCCGAAAGGCTCATCCATCAAAATAACCTCCGGATCCGCTGCAAGGGATCGTGCCACACCGATTCGCTGTTTCTGTCCTCCTGAAAGCTGTGCCGGATATTTGTACATATGTACTTCAGGATCTAAATTAACCAGTTCCAGAAGTTCTTCAACTCTGTTTTTGATCTTTTTTTCAGGCCATTTCAGAAGACGGGGCACGACAGCTATATTATCAAAAACACTCATATGAATGAATAATCCAATATTTTGAATGGCATAACCAATTTGTCTACGCAATTGAATCCTGTTCATCTGATCAATGGATTTTTCATCAAAGAGAATATCACCACTTGTCCTTTCGATTAACCGATTGATCATTTTCAATGTGGTGGTCTTTCCACATCCTGATGGACCAATCAATACGGTAAGTTTTGATTCTTCGAATGTTAATGAAATGCCATCTACTGCTTTAAATGACCCTTTATCATATTCTTTTGTTAAGTTATCAAGTCTTATCTGCATCATCTCACTCCTTTGATCTCGAGAGCTTTACTCCCCTTGGAGTCAGCAGCTCTTCCAATTTCAACAATCCGTAATTTGTTCCAATTCCAAGGGCTCCAACAAGAATGGCTCCAACAAGAACCATTACCAATCGAGACCTGCTTAATCCAGAAAAGATAAAATATCCCAATCCTCGAGCGCCAATCAGATATGCAATTGTGGTGACAGAGACACCCATAACCGCAGCATTTCTCAACCCTGCCATGATAATGGGGACTGCAAGGGGTAAACGGATCTTGAATAAAATCTGCGACTTAGTCATTCCCATACCGGTTGCCGCTTCAACTGTTGCCGGGTCCACCTCTCTGATAGCCACAAGTGTATTCCTGATCAAAGGCAACAAGGAATAAACAACAACTGCAATAACTGCCGGCGGAACACCTATCCCGGCATCAAATGGTGCCAACAAGGCAACCATGAATCCGAAAAGAGCGAGAGAGGGGATTGTCATCAAGACACTGGCAACATAAATGACAACATTGGCCGTTTTTTTGTGATTTGAGATGGCAATACCTATCGGCACACCAATGGCAATGGCAATGGGAAGGGCTATTCCGATGATTTGAAGATGCCTCAAGAGCTCAAAAAAGATTCGTTCTCCGTTATTGAAGAGATAATCGAAAAACTCCATTCATAACCTCCTTTAAACGAAAAAAAACTATTTTCTTTTTATTTTTTAGAAAATGAATAAAAGATACCGCAGACTATAGAAAAAACCAGAAAATATGATTTATTTGTTTATCATTTCCATAATAGCACAAATATTTGCTATTGTCAAAAAGCATGCTTGGCAATGCAGCAAAAAACTTGTCTCTTTTTTATTAATAAACGGAAAGAAAGGCGTTGTTCTCCAAAAGCTTTTTAATGGAACAAACTCCCATATGCCCGGGAAGAATAAGATCGGTTGGTTCTTTTTCCAGAAGATATTGTCTGAATTTCGCCAATGATTTTTTCATTTGGTCGTTATCCGAAAATCTAAAATCCGTTCTGCCGATGGAATCACAAAAAACAAAATCACCGGTAAACATAAACGGGCCAAAGTCAAAAACGGTATCCCCCTGCGTGTGACCGGGATAAATCATTACCTGAAAAGTACAATCGAGAACTGAATTTTCTCCTTGGGAAAGGATTTGGATATTTCTGTTTTTTACAACGGTCGTTCCACCGCCAAAATCCCCGGACAAATTGACATAAGAATCCAGCAACCCCGGTAAAGCCTCCTGAGTAATGAGAATTTTGCTATCCGGAAATTCATCGATTCCGGTTATGTGATCGAAGTGAGAATGAGTGATCAACAAAGTGATATCCTCATAAGGCTTATCATTGATACGGGGAAGTTTTGAGCTTCCGATGCCAGGATCAACGATAAAAAGATGATGATTCATGTACAAAAGATAGGTGTTCACTCCAACCGGCGGTAATACCTCCTTAAATACTGTTGTAGTTTTCGAATGATAAACCTGTTTTAACATCATCCATCACTCCCCCGAGTAAAGATTTTTAAATTCCTTGTCTTCATGTTTGCCTCATTGATAGCCAGGAGAATCAAATAATCTGCTTGCTCTATCTCATTGACGATTTTTTCCGCCCATTCTATGAACAGAATACTGTTTGATTCTTGATAGTCATAAAAACCCAAATCAAATAGTTCATCTGCTGATATCCTATAGACATCGATGTGATAAAACACTTTTTCATTTGCCTGATAGGTGTTGACGATGTTGAAGGTAGGGCTTCTGACCTCATTGGGATCAACGCTGAAACTCTCCATGACCGAACGAATAAACGTTGTTTTCCCGCTCCCCAAATCACCGAAAAACAAGACCGTTTGCCCACCTTTCAACTTCTTGGCAAATTCTTTGGCTATTTGTTGAAATCTATCAAGGGCTACACCCGAATACTCTTCAGACAGTATTAAACCCAATTCCGTGATCTTTTTACAGCTGTTTTCCATTTTGTATAGGAATCCTCCACTGTTTCATCTTTGCCACGGGATAAGGAAGACTGAGATTTCCAATAATTAAGGACGTCTTTTTTATCTTTCCATACCTCGGTAGCAAGTCCGGCTAAAATGGCTGCTCCGGTAGCCGTTGTTTCAGTGTTTTCAGGCCGGGTTACGGTATTGCCAAGCAGTACCGACTGAAATTCCTGAATAAACTGATTTTTACTAACGCCCCCATCCACTCTCAATTCCTTCAAGGGGATATGACATTCACTCACCATCGTGTCAAACAATTCTCTGACTGAGTAACAGATTCCTTCCAAGACGGACCTAATTAGATGTTCTTTCTTGGTTGACTGAGTCATACCGATAAACAGCCCCCTGGCATTAGGATCCCAATGGGGAGCACCCAAGCCGGATAAAGCGGGAACAAAGTATACCCCACCGTTATCTCTTACCTTATAAGAAAGATCTTCTGTTTCAGGAGGAGACTTAGCCAACTTCAAATGATCCACAATCCAATCAATAGCGGCACCACACATAAACAATGAACCTTCCATGGCATAATTGATGTCATTTCCGATCTTCCAACCCACTGAAGTCAACAACCTTTGACCCGATAATACCGCATCGCAGCCCAGGTTCATCAATAAAAAAGCACCTGTGCCATAAGTGCACTTGGCCATCCCTTTTTCAAATGCCATCTGACCAAACAAAGCCCCTTGCTGATCACCAACAAGAGAGGCAATGGGAATTCCTTCTCGTGTATACCCCAAAATTCCTGATGTATCTACAAGTTTAGGAAGCCACTCTCTTTCAATAGAAAAGACTTTCAGCAATTCATTATCCCAGTCCAGTGTTTGGATATTAAACAGCATTGTCCTGGAAGCATTTGAATAATCTGTAACGTGAACATGCCTGTTACTGAGTTTATAAGCCAACCAGGAGTCAATAGTCCCAAAGGCAAGCTCTTTGGATTTAGCTGCTATTCTCACCTTGGGAACATTGTTATAGAGCCATTCCATTTTTGTTCCCGAAAAATAGGGATCAACGATCAAGCCTGTTTTTTCGTGAATCATATACTCTTGGGACTTGAGTTCAAGACATCTTTTCGCTGTTCTTCTGCATTGCCAGTTAATGGCGTTATACAAAGGTTCTCCTGTTTCTTTATTCCAAGCTACGACCGTTTCCCTCTGATTGGTGATACCAATCGCAGATATTTCACGAAATTCAAGTCCCGCTTCGTCAACCGCTTGAGTAAGCGTTGCAATTACGGTTCTGTAAATCTCTTCGGCATCCTGCTCCACCCATCCATCCTGAGGATAAAACTGCTTAAAAGATTTTTGTGAAATGTTGACAATTTCCAATCTATCATCAAAAATAATGGTTCTGGTACTTGTTGTACCTTGATCAATAGCAGCTATGTAAAATCGTTCAGTCACTCCGGTTCATCTCCTTAGGCTTTTATGTTGTTTTCGAAATTATATCATGATAAAATAATCAAAACACCTTGGAGGTTGATGATGAAAAAAGAACTATTTGATCAATGGTCTCAAACATACGACCGATCTGTAATTGAAGAAGGGTTTCCCTTCTCCGGATATAACAAGGCTTTAGACAATTTGATTAAAGGTCTCAGAATCACCCACTCTACGCAAGTTTTGGAAATGGGTGTGGGGACCGGCTTCCTGCTGTCAAAGTTTTATCAAAACGGAGCCCAATGTTACGGATTTGATTTCTCCGAAAAAATGCTCGAAATCTCTGAAAAAAAGATGCCCAGTGCTTATTTATTCCGGTATGATTTAAAAAAAGGCATCCCCGAAAAGATTAAACAGGCGAAATTCAACATCATCTTAGCGAGTTATGTTTTGCATCATTTTAATCTTCAAGAAAAGATTGAAATTATCAAACAATATCTGTCCCTTTTAAAGAAGGAAGATGGCAGAATGTACATCTTTGATGTCTCTTTTAAAACAAAAGAAGAACACGATCTTTACAGAGATCGATATTTGGAACTTTGGGATGACGAGGAATGTTATTTCATTGCAGAGGAGATAAAAACGCACTTTGAAAATTGTGAGTATAATCAATTTTCACCTTGCGGGGGCTTGTACGCGATTTCATAACCGATAGGATTTGGAGTTGATAGTGTGACATTCAGAGAATTTGTAATTAAAGAGTTCCCGGATATTTTAGAAATCATGGGGTATTATTCTGTTTCTCATTACGCCAGTGCGGGTATCGTCGAAAACAAACAAATGAGCTGGTATTACCATACCTATCCGGAAAAGGAAATCCAATATCCCCATGAAAGTATTCTGAAGGAGATTCATCGGGAATTAAGGCAGCGGGTCCAAGCCTTAAAAATATTTCGCCGGCAAGGCGGTATTGAAAGAAATGATCGTTGTTGCATCAAAAAAGGCTCCAATTGGTACAAAATCATCTGGTCTATGAACGAAAAAGACCTGATCCGAAACGAATACGGCCCCTATCCCACAGAAGATGCGGCTCTTTGCGAAGTGTCCATGACCCAAATACCCGTCGCCTGTATCAACGAAAGAACCGGAGAACATGAAAAAATCGTCTCCTTATACGATCGCTTGAAATAGAAAACAGAAATAAGAGGTGATAGGAATGAAATGTCCAGAATGCGGCTATGAAAATGAAAATGACGCCAATTATTGCTCCAAATGCTCCTATAAACTCAAGGATGATTCAAAATTGCCCGGACTGGAATTTGCTAAAGAAAGCGAGGTCAATGAGATCATCGCATTTTTTATTATCGGCTTTGGAATCCTGAGCATCATGTTGTTTTTGGTCCCCATTGTGGGAGGGCTTTTATTCGGCATTACAGGCATATTACAAGTATGGCTGATGTTCCAATGGATGGAAGTTCTCAACACCAACATCAACAACAGCCTGAACATTCTCCAATACATGCATGAATCCAAGAACGGCTTTTTCAAATCCGTAACCGTTTCCGACCACATCATTAAACTGAAAAAATCCAAGATCGACATGTTCTGGTTCTGGGTTTATGTCTTATTTTATATCTTTGGCGGTATATCCAGAAAGTACGCCATTTACCTTAACCTGACATCCTTTATATTCTTGGGGATCTTTCTTCAGATGATTTTTAACTCGGAAAAAAATCTTCAAATGGCTAAAAACCATTTCTACAGCATACTCCTACCGGCCAAATACCGCTATATGAACCAAATCAAACCCAGGAATTTTCTTGTCGTCATGCTGTTAACGATAATCACCATCGGCATCTATTGGTATTATCTGTTGATTAAACACTCCAGCGAAATCAATGCCTTTATTGCTGCAGACCAGGAGAATCGACGGCATTTGATTTAGGCTGGAGGTGGCCAATACACAATGAAACTAAGGGGACTTTTAATTTCCTCTTATATAATGCTTAACTCTTTACCCACTTCTTCAAAGGCTTTTATCCCAAAATCCAAATCCTTCTTCGAATGTGCGGCACTGATCATCACTCTGATTCTGGCCTTTCCTTTTGGAACGGTTGGAAATCCAATGGATTGGGCAAACACACCTTTTTCAAGGAGTTTTTGGCTGAATTTTGAGGCAACGGTGGCTTCATAGAGCATCACCGGTGTGATAGGGGTTTCTGATTCTCCCGTATCGAATCCCAATGCCTTCATTTCTTTTTTAAAATAATCGCTATTTTCCCAAAGTCTTTTCACCAGTTCGTCCGATGCCTTCAGTTTGCGAACGGATTCAATGGCTGCCATGGTATCTGCAGGACTTAAGGAACTGCTAAAAAGGAATGGTCTGGCCTTTTGTTTGAGGTAATCGATGAGCACCTTTTTTCCGGCCACAAATCCGCCAATAACGCCAAATGCTTTGGAAAGCGTTCCCACTTCAATATCAACCTGATCATGCAAGCCAAAATGATCGACAATACCGCGGCCATGACTTCCCAGTAC
>CAYUYU010000020.1:0-20690 GCA_964449405.1 uncultured Thermotogaceae bacterium | reverse complement strand
ATTCTTTCTGCCGAGTGAATTTCTCCAAATTGTTAAACACATCATCCAACTCAGGCCCGTACTTTCGCTTCATGGATTCGATGACCTTCATCCGCTCATCCAGTTCATTCATTCTCTCTTCGTCAAATTCAAAGTTGTCGAGATAAGAATAAACCTCGCGGGAGAGAACACTCAAAGTATCCTGAGCCGTCATGGCTGTTTGCAGCCAATTTTCTGCTGTTTCTTCGATCCCGGAAATATCTTCAAGATTTCCGCAAATATCACCAATCCTATCAATCACACTAGGCATTTCCGGAGAATCATCTAATATTGACAAAACACTTGAAAGTTTTGTTCGAATATAGTCGTAATTGCTCAAAGCTTTCAGTTCATTGGAAACTTCGACATCTTCATTTTTCCTGAGTGTGGCTTCTTCGATCTCTTGAATCTGAAAATTGAGAAAATCCAAAGTTCGAAGCATCTCTGAAGAGTTACCGGGCAATTCCTTTTGTAAAGTTTTCAGCTCATTATATTTTTTGAAGTGTTTTGTATATTCTTCAAACACAGTGGTGAGTTTAGACCCTGCGTAACGGTCCACTATCTCGATGTGGAACGAGTCTGTTCTGAGTTTTTGAAAGGCATTTTGAGAGTGTATCTCAAAGGTTCTTGGTAAAAAATCTCTGAGAATCTTTGATGAAACAACAGAGCCGTTGATTCGAGCGGTAAAACGATCCGAGGACCCGGCAATCTTAATAATCATGGGGTCATCAACGGGGATATCCGACTGAACAAGCATCTGAACGATTTCGGGTTCGTTGTCAAAAACAGCCTCTATCCAAAAACCATCCTCAAAGGGACCTATCATTTCTTTTGCTTTGTAATCGCCAAAAAGGCTCCTGAGAAGCCGAACAAACATTGACTTTCCTGCACCGGTTTCACCGGTAATGACGTTAAATCCATTATGAAAATCCACAGATACATCTTTAAAAAGCAAAAAGTTCCGCGCATGAACTTCACGAAGCATTTAACCCCTCCTGCCCCATAACAGTTTGGACTCAACGAGCTTTAAAATACCATCCGTTTCCGGATACATGAGTTTAAATTCCTTATCCGATAAACCCACATAAATCTTCTTGGTCATTTCAAGAGGAAGACCATCCACCGAATACTTCAACTCATCATCATTATCCAAACAAATGGATATCTTCTCCTTTGAATTAAACACCAGAGATCGATTGGCGATGGTATGGGGTGCGATTAAATTCAATTGCATCGTCCGGGATTCGGGAAAGATAATAGGCCCCCCCAATGAAAGGGCATAAGCTGTTGACCCTGTTGGGGTAGAAACGACAATACCGTCAGCTGCTTTGGGCTCAAAGGTATAATCATTCACACCAATTTTGTACATCTCAACTTGGCTTAGATTGGAACGTTGAATGACAATATCGTTTAAAGCCAGACATGAACCTTTCAATTCACCATCACAACCGGTTATCTCCAAAAGTGCCCGTGAAGAAACCTTCGAATCTCTCAATATTTCTGGATTATCCATTACTTTTTCGTATTCATACCGAGTTAAAAACCCAAATTTACCAAAATTGATCCCTGCAACTGGAATATCCAAATTAACAGAAAAAGGCATGGAGCGCAAAACGCTTCCATCACCTCCTAAAACGATTAAAATATCCGGTTTTGAAAGCGTGTCTGTGTAGCTTTCTTCTGTCGAGATGCAAAAAAAAGTCTCTATTGTATGAGCTTTCAAAACTTGTTGTAACCGTTCGGTTTTTTCTCTTATTTCCCTTTTATGAGGATTGTAAAGAAAACCCGCTGAACTGATCATCTCAAACGTATTCCTATATCAAACAATGTTTGAATCAAAAAAGCATCTAAAAAGATCATGATTAATATGGCAATATACGGGGTAAAATCAATCTGTCCAATGGGCTTAATCACTCTCCTCAATGGATTTAATACCAAATTCGCCAGCGAAGAAATCACCTGCCTGAACGGACTGTACCGCATCTGTGGTAAAAAACTCAAAACCGCATCAATAATCAACACAAACATATACCCGTATAAAACCACCTGTAAAACCTTTGCGATCCCTATCAACAAATTACCCAAAATGAACATTTATCTCCTCCGAAGTGTTTTTAATTATCTCCTGTAGGGGCGGACCGATGTGTCCCCCCGCATATTCAACTCTCTTAAACTAACATAAAAAAAATATGATATGATTTGCTTTTATCATGATTCTTCTGCTTTGTTTTTGTGAAAAAACGATGTTCTATCTCGGGCGGAACTCAGGTCCGCCTCTACATCACGGTCACAACAACCTTTTGCGCATCCTCACACGTCATCGTCATTGAAAACCCTCGTATTCTGATACGCATCAAATCATCCGAAGGGGCATTCTCTTCCACTTCAAGAGTCATACCCGGCAAAATCCCCATGGAAATCAACTTATCCTTATCCGCTTTGACGCCTCCAAGTTTTCTCACAGCAACTTCCGATCCTGACGGAACCTCACACAAACGTTTCCCCTTCACCGGCCCTTTCTCTTCAAGATACTCATGAAACGCCTTTTTAATGGACGGATTTTCATGGAAAAATTCTGACAATTCCTCAATCTTGGAAAACAACTCCGCATCCAAATGATGTTCAAGCCCACAGGCCAGCTCTTCGGCTACATCTTCATTTTCCATAAACATCACTTCCGAGAGAAACGTCAACATGGACTGATGCTTTTGATAAACCTTCAAAGCCTCATAAATGCCTTCTTTGGTTAATTTGATATACCCGTATTTTTTATGGTCTACCAGTCCCAAATCGCCCAACTTTTTCAGAGCATCAGCCACTGAAGCCGTCTTCACGTTCAACCGGGATGTAATATCCTTCACTCTGGCAAAATCCTTAGCTGATTGCACCTCGTATATAATCCTTAAATAATTTTCCAAACTCTCAGATAATTTCTCCATGACTCACCTCTTGTTCGTACCACTGAAATTCGTGGTATCATAAATACATACAAAGAATAGGTCTGCCTATAAATAGTATATCATAAAAATCAAACTGAATGATCAAAAAGGAGAAGGAATGGGAAGATTTTATTATTGTAATCAGATAACGGATGATGTTGCTTTTTTTGACGCACATGAAAGCGGGCATCTGAAGGTAATGAAGAAAAAAGATGGGGAAGAAGTTTCTTTTACGGATGGTATAGGAAATATCTATAATGGGAAGATTATTACCTTAAAAAAGAATGAAGCGATTATACAAATCATCAGTAAAACAGAAGACTTTTCCCGTGAAATAACTAAGCATATTGAAATTACGGTAGGTTTGTCACGTTGGAACCGGCTTTCTATTTTGATTGAAAAGGCTGTTGAGTTGGGAATTAAACGGATAAATATTGTTGATTGTGAGTATTCGAATTATCACCAAGTAAATATGGACAAGGTTGAAAAGACGGCACGGAAGGCTTTGAAGCAGTGCGGGGGGACGATGATGCCGGAGTTTCTTTCTCTTCTTTCACCGAAAGCAGCTTATAACGAAGAGATTGTTCCTGTTTTGCTCAATCCTCGTGCCAAACAGCAAATTAACACAATGGCTTTCCCTCAAAAAACGAATATTTTTATTGGTCCTGAGGGAGGTTTTACGGAAAAAGAATTGGATGAGATTCGGACCATTTCTACTGAAACTATTGAAATTTCATTGGGGAAGAGGATTCTTCGACTTGAGACGGCTGCGATTGTTGCCATTGGGGTTATTGCATTGAGTTAGTTAAGAGTGGAAGGGGATTTTGATGAAAAATTCTGTTCCATTACCGGGTTCGCTTTCCAGTTCTACTTTTATCCCCGTCTTTTTTGCGTATTCTTTTACAATTGAAAGTCCCATCCCCGATCCGGAGTTGTCGTGTCTGCTTTTATCTACTTTGTAAAATCTGTCAAAGATTTTTTCTTTTTCGCTTTTGTCTATTCCCGGGCCATAGTCTTTCACTGTCACAAGTAATCCGTTTTTGTTATCTTCCAGTTTTATTTCTACCGGGAGCTCCGGTGGTGAGAATTTTAAAGCGTTTTCGACGATATTGCCAATGATCATCCGCAGGACATTTTTATCGTTGACGGGCTTTTTTTGTGTTGTTCCCAATAACCGTATTTCAATCCCCTTCTTTTGTGCAAAGGGGGAGTAGGCTTCGATGATATCGTTTATCATTGTCTCAACATCAGTTTTTTCCATTTGAATGGCATTCTCCTTGTATTCTTGGGCTCTTGCCAGGTGTAGCAGTTGTTTGACGAGATGATCCATCCGATGGGTGGCTTTATCAATGGAAACAACCTTTTTGGCTGTAGAATCGTCTAATTTGTCTCGTTTACCCAACAACATTCCGGTGCTCATTTGAATAATCGCCAGTGGTGTCTTCAATTCATGAGAGGCGTCGAAAGAGAATTTTTTTAATAGGTTGTAATTATCCTTCACCGGCTGCAAAACCATCCCTGCCAGGATATATGCCATAATAAATGCGAGGAATGGAAAGATCAATACAAACATGATGACTCGGTTTCTGAAAATATCCTTTTCTTCTGAGATGCCTTCAAGATCAATCCCGGTACGCACAATCAGATTTCCCATCCCTGGGAGTTTAGGTTTAATCACCCTGGAATAGGTCCTAAATATTCTGATATTATCGGATTTATCTGTGAATTGAATCGTTCGAAAGAGTTGTTCTCTTTTGATTTCCCCTTCTGTGTCTTTTGGTAACTGTAGATTATCCGGCATTCTCTCACCAATTGTAAATCTGAGATTTCCTCCTGGTCCGTATACTTGTATGGATTGTCCTTTTTCAAACAGGAAATTTGGCAAAGCCTCATTTGTTTGGATTTTAAATAAGTCCAAGGCATTTTGAGAAAGATTGGTTAATTCAACCAATCGTGAATCCAATCTGGAATATAGTGTGGAATGTTGAATTCGAATAATGATAATAGAAAAAAAGAGAACAATGGCAAAGATGGAAGTCGTAAAGATGGCTGTCCAAATCAACCTTGCTCGTTTGATGGCCTTGGGATAATCGTTGGTATTATCTTTTTTTGTTTTAATCCATGACATAGCCTTTTCCTCTGATGGTTTTTAAAAGAACTCCCTTTTTATCTCCTATCTTTTTTCTGATGTTTTTGATATGCGTTCTCAGAACATCCGACCAAAATGATTCATCTTCATCCCAAAGATGCTCTTGTAACGCTTCTTTTGTTATGATCTCTCCTTTGTGAATACTCAAGTATTCAAAGATGCTGTATTCTTTCGGGGTGAATTGTATTTGAACACCATTTTGATGGACTCTTTGTTTGGTCATATCCAACAATAAATTGCCGATAGAAATTTTATCTGTTTTATCTGAATTCATGGAAGCCCTTCTGATGGCTGACTTGACCCGAGCTATCAATTCTCTGGGATCACAAGGTTTTGGAAGGTAATCATCTGCGCCCCTGTTGAGCCCTTTCACTTTGTCTTCAACTTCGCCCAATGCGGTCAACATCAAAACAGGCGTTTGAATCCCACTTTTTCTGATGGATTTGAGGATTTCCCATCCGTCTTTTCCAGGCAGCATGATATCCAAGATGATGGCATCAAAGGGATATTCACAGGCGTAGTATTCGCCTTCCTCACCATCGTTACATACGGTGACTTTGTAGTCCAATTCTTCAAACAATTCTCGCATGAGTTCAGCCAAGTCAACTTCATCTTCAACAATGAGAAGCTTCATAGAATAGTCCCCTTTTTTTTAAGCAGAAACTCGTTATTTGAAAATACGCTAAAACCGGGGATGGGTTGTTAAACCCATCCCCTCAGTTTCAGGTTTTGCCACACTTTAGTTTAACACTATTCAGCATTATTTTAAAATGCAGCTAAGTCCAAGTAGTCTTTCATCAAGTCAAGATTGTTCTCAATTAAAAGCATGTTAAAAAAACCTGTATATACATTTTGATTCATCAAGCTTCTTGCTGTTGGCTGAACTCTCATTTGGGGGGCTCTTTGGGAATCTCTTTGTTCCATGACTTTTTTTACAACCGTTCCCATTTGCTGCATTTTCTCTTTAGCAACCTCCGGTAACTGTTTAAACCTTTCGCTGTCAACAACATGTTCTCTTACCCTTTCCATACCAGTTTGCATTGTTGAAGAAAGGTAATCCATAAACTTCTCCTGCTGTTCAACGGTGATGATTCCCTTAAGTGTATCCATGTAGGTTTGTCGAACTACAACAACTTCTTTTCCCGCTTCCATGGCTTCTTCATGCTTCTCTCTCGCTTTGTCCACATCACCGGCTTTCACCAACTCGATAGCCCTCTCCAAATAAGCTTTTACATCTGATTCTATGGAAAGAATTGATGCTCTCGCCTTTTCTGCTGCTCCAATAATTTGCTCCAACTGACCTTGTGTAAATCCAACGGCATTCAGCAAAGAATAGAACTGATATTCTTTTTCCAATCTTGCTATTTCATGAGCTTCTCCAGCCATAACACCTTTCTGATTGAATCCAAATCCTCCTGCAAATGACATCAATGTCACCATCACTAATAAAATACTGATTCCAATCATTCGTTTCATCACAATCACCTCCAAGTTTTTATGTTCAATTTAATTTTACCGATTCAACTGTGAAGAAAATGTGAAGGCTTTTTTGTTGATTGGATCAGTTTTTTGGTAAAATAAAGAAACTCAAGAAAAGGGTGAACCCTCATGATAAAAAACAGATTATTAATCATCATCGTCCTTTCAGTTAGTATTATTTTAATCTTTGGTTTTGAACAATTTGAATTTACCATCGGCAATGCATATCCCATCCCTGCATCATTAACTATCCCGAAAGAAAAAGCCAACTTTCCCTTAGTTATGATTATCCAAGGCTCAGGCGATTCCGGTATTGACAACGTTGTAGGAGAAAACGCAACCATCAAAGATATCGCCAACGGACTTTCAAAAAATGGTATTGCCACTTTCCGATACGCCAAACGTAATGGGCTATACCCTGAAGATTTTCGATTGTTTACCGGTGAAACGGTGGAAAAAGAGTATCTTGAAGATGCCCTGATCGCTATGGAATCAATTCTTAAAGTCCCGGGTGTTGACCAAATTTATTTGCTGGGTGTCAGTATGGGAGCTTATCTTCTTCCGGAAATCGCAGATCTTTTAAAAGAAAAGTTTGACATAACAATGAATGGGTTGATACTATGTGCATCAGGTATTGCAAGAACTCCCGCACCCTTAGTGATGTTTGAACAGATCAGGCATCAAATGGAAGCAACAGGTTATAATGAAGAACAGATAAAGGCTTCAAGAAAAGTATGGGAAGACATTTCGCTCAAAAAATTGAACAATAAAACTGTCATACACCCAAGTATGACCGCTGGATACGTATACAGAATCATGGCTTCAGATCCCTATACCAGGTTGAAAAACACGAATTCTCGCGTATTAGTCATTCAAGGAGACGATGATCGAATCAATGCTGCCAAATTCTACGAAGAATTCAAAGATGACTTTGACAGTGAGGATGTTGAAAGCTCACGGTTTGTTTTTATCCTGTTTAAAGGAGTTAATCACAGACTGATGAAGAAAGAATATGAAGACCTTTACACTGATTTAACGAAAAAAGGGGTTGTTGAACCCAAAATCATTGAAGTTATTTCTAATTGGATAAATAATGAGGGGGTATTACATTAAAGATGAAGGATTTAAAGCTATCTGATATTTTGTCAATGCAGGAAGAACTCCAGGAAAAGTATAGAGATCATTGGAGAGAGCTGACCCCGGAAAACGGTAGAAACAGCCTGCTTTGGATGATGGAAGAAGTGGGGGAAGTCATCTCCATTATCAAAAAGCGCGGAGAAGATGCCATCATGAATGATGACCGTGTCAGAGAAAAGTTGGTTGAGGAGATGGTGGATATCATGATGTATTACAGTAAAATCCTTATTTGTTATAATATTTCCGCTGTTGAGTTTTCAGATATGTTTTTAAAAAAACATACCAAAAACATGAAAAGGGACTTTGTGGGCGAATATAAGACTTATTTGGAAAAATGAAAGAGAGAAGGCAAGCGCCAGGGTTGCCACTAAAATAAATCATAAACCATGGCCGTATACGTTTTTTCAAGTTCAAACCCAACACTCTTAAACAGGGCAATACCCTCTTTATTTTCTGCATTCACACTAAAAGCACAATGAGCATCGAACTCCTGGGCAAGTTGAAGGCATTCGTAAAGGAGAGCTCTGCCTATACCTTTGGACCGGTATTTGGGCATAATCCCTAACTGACTAATCCACAACTCGTCTTTGGCTTCCAAAGAGCAATAATAAAATCCAACCGGCTTTTTGTCGATATAAGCAATCCTGGCACAACCGGGAAAGGTTCCGTCGGTTTCAATATCCTCTTTTACCATCTCCGGTGTATAGGGAATATGTCCGGGAACATTTTTATAAGTGGTATTAATTAAATCGCACCAAAGTGCCATATCTTCTGAGGGCTTAAAATCCTTTAAAGTAAAATCAGGTTTTGAACCATGCACATCGCTTTGGATATGTCTATTGCGTTTTAAATATAACGTCTTGCGACTCTCATAAAAACTTATCTTGTGAAATATTTCTTTTTCGGTTTGTTCACTGTCCGGCAGGAATGCAAACAAAATTTTCACCTGTTTCTCCCGCGCAAAGGGTAAAATCTTTTCCAACAACATTTGATAGATTTGAACTGCCTTTTTCCTGGCATGCAGGATCATCAAACGTCCTTTGCCATTTTTGACAAACGAATCATCCAATAAAACGCAAACCACACCCGTTAACTCACCATCTTCATAAAATAGAAATCCCGGACGCGTATCAATAACTGGAAAATCCTCACTAAGTGGAAAAAAAGACTGATCCATATGAGAAGCGTACAACCAGCAATAATCGTGAAAGCCCATTTTATTTTGATCAGATAATTTTTCGATTGATATCATATGCTTTTTATCCCCCTAGATTTATGAAAACTGTATCCATCGAATATCTTCCATTTTACACCTCGATTTGTTCTTGTTCTTTGTCAATTCTATCATTTTCCATTCGAAATTAAAAAAACATTTACAAAGAGAAACAGGGGACAGGAACCTTGATTCCCGTATCAAGGGACCTGTCCCCTGTTTCTCTGTCCCCTGTTTTTTCATTTTATGATATACTTTTAAAAATCCTGTTTTCGGAATAATAAAGGAGGATAATTTGAGTCACGAAAAACACAATCATTCGCACCATCACCACGATGTTTCAACGCTTTCAGGCAAAAAAATATTTTGGGTGACGGTTTTAAATGCCACCATTACCATTACAGAGTTTATCGGAGGACTTATCTCCGGGAGTTTGGCGCTACTCTCGGATGCTGTGCACAATCTTAGTGATACCTTAGCAATTGCCTTTAGTTATGCCGCACATCGTATTTCTCTGCGTCCAAAGAATCAGCGTAAAACATTTGGGTATAAACGGGCGGAGATCATCGCAGCATTTGTCAACGCTTCAGTACTGTTTGCCGTTTCTGGCCTGTTGATTATTGAAGCCTTCAGACGTTTTGCCAATCCCGAGCCTATAGACGGAACACTTATGATGGTGGTTGCACTGATCGGACTAGCCTCCAACTTGTTTTCAGTCTTGCTTCTTCACAAAGACTCAAAGGGCAATTTGAATATCAAATCCAGTTATTTGCACCTGTTAAATGACACCATCTCTTCAGTAGGCGTTGTTTTTGGCGGTATCGCCATCAATATATGGGGGATCACTTGGATCGATCCCATCATCACACTCTTGATATCCATTTACATCTTAAGAGAAACTTTACGAATCATCAAGAAAACCGTAGATATTCTCATGCAGTCGTCTCCGAATGCAAATTATGACCAAATTCAAGAAGAAATCGAAGCCATGGAAGAAGTCGTTAACATCCATCATGTTCACGCTTGGATGATTAACGAGGATTTCATCTTTTTTGAAGCCCATGTAGATATGAAAGACATGCCCCTGTGTGAAGCGGAAAAAGTCATTCAAAAGATAGAGAAGATTTTAAAAACCAAATACGGGTTTACACATACCACCCTTCAAGCAGAAGTAGATCGGTGTGATAATAAGAATCTGTTTGTGTGATTATCATGTATTCTGATTCACAATCCCTTCCAAAACATCCTCATCCATACCCGCTTGTTTTAAAAATCCCACAATTAAGTCCGTTTTTTCCGCGATGTAGGCATCAATATCGTGGGGGTATTTTTTCGCCAGTTTCTTTTTCAGTTCGGAATAGCTTTTAACGGCTTCCGGGTGGCTTTGTAAAAAGGCCTTTAGTTTCAGATGGTTGTCTAAGGCATCGATGCCTTCCACGCAAACATATAGATGATGGTCGCGCCATTTTTTGTCTTCGCCGTTATAGGGAACCCATTCGTCTGTTCGATCAAAAGATTCTCTGCCAACGATTCCTCTTTGTCCGGCATGGACATAGCCCAGTTGTTCCAAGCGTTGAATACATTTTTTTATATCTTCGGGGGTTTTCACCACGATATCCACATCGATGATGGGTTTGGCAGCCAATCCCTCCACAGAGGTACTACCAACATGAATGATTTGACAATTGATATCTGAGAGATGGTTTTCATAAACCTTTTTGAGTTCCTCAAAGTCTTGTACCCATTGAGGGTCGTAATCTTCAACGATGATCGTTCTCAAAATGAACACCGCCTTCGACCCGTCTAACAGAGGTAATCTTCTCCAACAATTCTTGGCCATAGGCTTCCGTGGGAGAAAAGACCTTGTCCACACTGACTCCACCGTGATAGATATTCGAATGTAGCATCAAATCACCACCCAAATAAAACCCAACATGGCCGGGGAAGTAAATCAAGTCTCCGAATCTTCTTTCGTCTTGGCTTATTTCCTCCAAAAATTGCTCCTGTTGGTCCGCATCCCTGGGAATGAGTTTGCCAGCGAGGTTATAAAGTCTCCCCACAAGTCCAGAGCAATCGGTTCCGAAAGTGGTGGAGCCTCCCCACAAATAAGGCGTTCCCATGAACAAACGAATGTTTTTTTCAAAATCCTCTTGAGCTTTTTTTACAAGACTCAAATGACCCTCTGTAATCTCATAGTTGCCGTTTGGCATCTCGAATACCGGTTCCTTTAAATCTTCCGTGTAGATATCGGATCCCAAAGGCACCCACATACTTTTGTTCACATTTTCAACACTCTCAACCAAAGCAAACCGGGACCCGATTTTATACTTCGGTTTGGAACATATCTCGTTCATGGATTCAACACTGCAGAATGCCACACCCTGATTACGTACATAACCGATGTAGCCATGATTCATATCTTTCACCAACGAAAAGTCTACTCCAATTTCCAAAACGCGCAACCATTCTCCAAAAATGAGCTGTCGTACTCTCTCGCTTCTGAATCTGGGATCCTTTCGTACATCCATGACTGGAATTTGAATCTGGCCATATTGTAACTGTTCAGGTAATTCTTCTCCTAAAACAGTTACACGGGCCTCGATTTGAGAAGAAAAAGAGTTAAAAAAATGCAACAACTTTTCTTTCCCCTCTTCACTATCCACAAAGGCAATCACTTTCAACCCGTTTTCTTCATAAGCCTGATACCTATAATAAGCCACTCGTTCATCGGTGAAAACACTTTTGATCTCATATTCAAGTTCTTCTCGTTTGTTTTTAAACACTATCTTTTCGCCTCCCAAAGCAAATTTACACAAACGGCTCACAAATGGTATAATCATTCCAACTGAACCACTTAGGATTATACATGATTGGCGCATTTTTCCGGAAGAGTTCATCAAAAATATCAAGTGAAAGAAGTGATAGTATGATTAACAGAGAGAACGGCAAGTTTAAAATAGAAGACATGGATGTTTTTGAACTTGTCCAAAAGTACAACACACCCCTGTACTGCTATAGCGAAAAGGCGATTTCCAACCAGATGAAAGCCATTCACAATATCATGAACGTCCTGCGCGAATTTCATTTGGGGTTCGCCTTAAAAGCCAATAATAACATTCATCTGATCAACTACATGGTGAAAAACGGCACGTGGATTGATATTGTCAACAAAAACGAGTACATCCTGGCGCGCGAAGGGGGAACACCTCCCGAAAAAATCGTTGTCAACGGCAACGGAAAAACAAAGGAATTTATCACTGAGATGATCGAAGAAGGCGTTTTCTCTATCAATATTGACTCAAAAGAAGAATACGAGCTTGTTAGGGAAATTATCCGTGAGATGGATATTACAAAAGGTCTTCCTTTGTTCATGCTGCGTGTAAATCCTGATGTTGACCCACACACCCATCCATATATCTCAACAGGTTTGAAGGAAAACAAATTTGGTGTTCAAATGGATACAGCCAGGGCCATTCTTTTGGCGGATAATGGATTGATCACCGGTCTTCACACACATATCGGCTCCAATATTTGCGATATCGAAGCTTATAAAGAGGCTTTTGAAACGTTATTAGAATTAAAGAATGATTTTCCCAGACTAAACACCATCAACATCGGTGGCGGTTGGGGAATCGACTACAAAAAGAATGGTAAGCATATGGACTTGGAAGCGTATACACAACGGGTCATCCCCATCTTAAAGGCTTTTGACTGCCCAATCATGATGGAAATTGGACGATTCATTTTGGCTCCATCAGGTATATTGCTTTCAAAGGTCTTATACAAAAAGGTCACTGAGTTTAAAACGTTTGTGGTCTGCGATGCCAACATGGCTAACATGATTCGTCCTGCCCTTTACAGTGCCTATCATCACATACAACCCCTTCATGTCAATCCTTCCGATGAAGTGATCACCGCTGACATCGTGGGTGCACTCTGTGAAACGGGAGATCGTCTTGCCGTGGACCGGGTGATTGAGGATGTAAGTATGGGAGATTTGATCGCCATACACGATACCGGTGCCTATGGTTATTCCATGGCCTCCAATTACAATGCAGAATCACGGCCCGCTGAAATTCTCATCAATGAGGATGAAAGCAGATTGATCAGAAAACGTGAGGATGTGAACGATCTGCTTAAAAAGATGAAGGTTTGAAAATCAGAGCTTGGGTTTTAGGGTGTAGGGTTTAGAAAAATACCAGGAACATTTGAAAAACTCAGGATTGATTAAAATCATCACATAAAGGCGGTGATTTCGTGAATGGCGCCAATTATTTCGCTGTCGACACGGCTTCGGTTGGATTCGCCCATATAAAAATCATTACCGACTCTTCAGGAGAACCTTATGATATTGAATTTCTCCATACTAATCCTGCTTTTAATCAAATTCTCGGCAAAAAACCAAGTTTCTACACCGACAATCGTGCAAGATCCCTTACTCAGGATCGAGAGAAGATAGAAGAAATCCTGGAATCGGCAACCGCACTCAAGGATGGTATAGAACTGAATTTTGATCAATACATTGAAAAAACACAGAAATGGATTCGTGTTCAACTCTCCCCCCAAGAGAAAGGGTGTTTTTTTGCATGGATCAAGGATATCACCAATCAGGTCTATTATGAACAACTTTTAAAAGACAGCGAAGAAAGGTTCCGGGAGATCTTTAACAACGCCCATGACGCCATCTATATTCACAAGATAGTCGAATCAGGCATGCCGGGAAAATTTATCATGGCCAACAGAGAGGCTCTGAAAAGGCTTGGATACACGCTGAGAGAATTGAAACAAATGACTCCAGCAGATATAGACAGCAACAGAAAACAGCTTAATATCCCCCATATCATGGAGGAAATCTTTAAAAATGAGGAGTACGTATTTAGGGGGGAACACGTCACCAAATCCGGGAAAGTCATACCGGTTGAAAACAAGGTTCATTTATTTACATTAAAAGGTGAGAAAATGATCATCTCAATTTCCAGGGATATCACGGAAGAGTTAAGTGCACAAGAGAAGCAGCGACAGGACAAGGCTTTACTTCAAAGTGTTTTAGATGCACTACCCGGAAAGCTGCGCGTCATCGACCGAAATTATCAGGTTATCGCAGCAAATGACGAATTGTTGGCGGATGCTCCGCCTGACATGAAAACGACTGAAGATTTAAAAGGACACTGTTGTTATCAGTTGTTTTATGGAAAGGATAAACCATGTAAAGACTGCAATTTAAAATCCCTTGAAGAACTGACAGAAACGGAAACGAAAATTTATTACAAAGATGAGGATGGCATAAAAGACAAAAAGGCCTTTAAACTGTTTTTAGCTCCGTTGAAAAATGAAAATGGTGAAAAGATCGGAATCATCGAATATTCAGTCGAGATCACAGAACTGAAAAACGCTCAAAGAAACGCTGAAAAGGCAAGCAGGGCAAAAACGGAGTTTATGATGAACATGAGTCATGAATTGCGAACGCCCCTCAATGGCATTATCGGGTTTTCAGCAATCCTTGAAGAATCCGTGCTGAATGAATCCCAAAAGGAATTTGTGAGAAACATACAAGTATCCGGGAAGGCATTACTCAATATCGTCAGTGATATTTTGAACTATTCAAAGCTTGAATCGAAAAAGGTCACCTTGAAAACTGAAATAACAAATCTGCGACAACTCATGACCAACACCTTCAATGGTATTCAGGAAATAGCTGACAACAAAGGCTTAAAAACACAGCTGTCTATAGACGAAAACATCCCACCCGTTATTTATACAGACCCCTTAAAACTTAGTCAGGTTTTGACGAATCTCTTAATGAATGCAGTCAAATTCACCGATGAAGGCTGCATTTCATGCAAAGCGCAATTGTTGAAACAAGCAAATGGAACGGTTGACATTTTGTTTTCAGTCTCTGACACGGGCATCGGCATTGCCGATTCTATGCAAGAAAAGATATTTGAATCGTTCTCACAGGCTGATTCCTCTTTAGCCAGAAAGTATGGTGGAACGGGTTTGGGGTTGACCATATCCAGCAATCTGTTGCATATGATGGGCAGCTCAATCAAACTCGAGAGTGAACTGGGTAAGGGAAGTATTTTCAGTTTTATCATCACTTTTGATTTGCCAAAAGAGACAGGTAAGGCAATGCAAACCGAAGAGAATGCCTATCATACCGATTTAGACACCCGATCGTATAAGATCCTTGTGGTAGAAGATAATGTCATCAACTTGAAACTCAACAAAATGGTCATCAAAAAACATTTCCCGGACGCCGGCATTTTCACTGCTGAAGATGGTAAAAAAGCTGTAGAAGCATTTATCCAACACCGCCCGGACATCATCCTCATGGACATC
Source organism: uncultured Thermotogaceae bacterium (assembly GCA_964449405.1). GTDB lineage: Bacteria > Thermotogota > Thermotogae > MWEM01 > MWEM01 > JASUTC01. The sequence continues at coordinate 5,416 of CAYUYU010000020.1, read as the reverse complement.
CGAATGCCTAACATGAACGGTTTTGAGGCAACCGAAAAAATCCGTATGATTGAAGGCAAAAACTGGAAAACCAAAATCATCGCCATCTCAGCAGATGCCAGAACCGAAAACATCCAATACGGCATGCTTTCAGGATTGGACGGTTACATTACCAAACCGGTAGACCCCGAAGAAATGATTGAAGAAATTGAGAAAATTATTAAAAAAGGAGAGAATATAGTTTAGGGTTTAGGGTTTAGGTTTTAGGGTTTGGGGTTTGGGGTCTGGAGTAAAAAACTCTCTTTGAAGTTTTTTAAGAAACAAAACTTCACGTATGACTAAAGGCGGGAAATCTCTTTCAAAAGGGGGTTTTGCCTTTTTCAGCAAGCCCTATTTAGTTTTTCTAAACCCCAAACCCTAGACCCTGTACTTACGCCATCACTCCTCCGGCAACACCCTCGCTAATTCGGAATCGATGGCCATGGAAACCTTCTCGCCTTCTTTATAAATCTTTTTTTGTGCGGGATTGTCGATTTGGACCAGCACTTCCCCAAATTCAGTGGCGATAAATGATTCCACGCTGTTACCCAAATAGATATTTATCCGGACCTCCCCATCTATAATCCCCTTTCCGGGTTCTACCGGGTTCATGGACTCGGGGCGGCACATCATAGTTGCCTTTTGCCCTGCTTGAATCCCCTTTACATACGAATAGGTGTTGAATACCTTGTCGTTGATTTTGACTATACACTTTCCTTCTGTGACCTCCTGAACCTCCACCGGGAAAAAGGCCACCTTTCCAATAAAACCTGCCACAAATTTGGAATTAGGTTTTTCGTAAATTTCTTCCGGTGTTCCCACTTGAACAATCTTACCCGCGTTCATGACAATGATCTGGTCCGACAAACTCATGGCTTCAACTCGGTCATGGGTGACGTAAACAGCCGTTATCCCAAAGGATTGTTGTATACGCCTAATTTCAACACGCATTTGCTCCCTCAGTAAGGCATCCAAGTTTGAAAGCGGTTCATCCAACAAAAGAACTGAAGGCTGGACAATGAGCGACCGGGCAAGTGATACCCTCTGCTGCTGTCCCCCCGAGAGCCTGGAAGGTGCCCTTTGCGCCAGTTGCTCAAGCCCGACTACTCTTAAAATTTCCATGACACGTTTTTCTATCTCGGATTTAGACATCCTTCTCAATTTCAAGCCATATGCGATGTTGTTGAACACGTTCATGTGGGGAAACAGCCCGTAACTTTGAAAGACCATGGCCGTATCCCTTTTGTTAGGTGGCAAATAGGTCACATCCTCGTTGCCGATGTACACCTTTCCTTTGGTAGGAAGCTCGAACCCGGCAATCATTCTCAAGGTGGTGGTTTTACCGCAACCGGAAGGTCCCAATAAGGTTACAAGGGTCCCCTGTTCGATAAGAATATTCGCGTCTTGAACTGCGTGAACCTCACTATGCGACTGTTTATCCTTAAATATTTTTGTAATATTTTCAAGATTTACCGATGTTGTTTTTGTCTTCATATCATCAACCCCTCATTATGGCATCATTTTTCGCAAGAACCTTGTTCTCTCTTATGAGCAATCTCATCAGCCCAAATACAGCCAATACGATGATAATCAACGTGGTGGCTAATACACTTGCCAGTCCGAAACGCAGGTTTTCGGAGAAATTGTAAATCAGAACCGTCATGTGATACCACTGTGCAGAGATCAGGAAGATAACCGCACTAACGGCTGTCATGGAGCGCACAAACGTGTAGGAAAGACTGGAGATAAAGGCGGGCCGGATCAAGGGCAGGATAATCGTTCTGAACACCGTGGGCACATCCGCACCTAAATCCTGTGCCGCCTCTTCGATGGCCGGATCAATCTGGCGTAATGTGGCCACACCGCCCTCAATTCCAACGGGCAACTCCCTCACCACATAGTTGATGATGATGATGGCAGCCGTTCCCACTAAGATCAATGGTGGCTTGTTAAACGCCAGGATAAAACTGATACCGATAAGGGTCCCGGGGATGGCAAATGGGGTCATCAGCAGGATTTCCATGAGGCGTTTCCCGTAGAATTTTTTTCTGACGATGATCATGGCCGCCACCATGGCGATGATACCCGCGATCGGCATGGTAATAGTCGCTAGAGTAGTTGTATCCAGGATGGCGTCTTTCCCCCTTTGAAGCGCTTCCGACCAGTTTTCAAGGGTGAATGAATAGTCGATCCCCCAATTCTTAACAAAGCAACCTGCCACAATGGTTCCATACAGGCCAATTAGAAAGGCGATGATCACAATCATCAAAGTCAATAAGGTATATTTAACCGGCTTGGAAGTCAGCTCTGTTAAAGTCGCTGAAGGCTTCCCGGTAACCGTGACGTAAGACTTTTTACTGACCCAGGTCCGCTGAACCAGGAAGGCTGTTAAAGTCGGTAGTAATAACAGCAGTGAGAGTGCCGCACCGTTCCCCAGCCGGTTCATGCCAGTAACCTCAAGGTACGCCTCAACGGAAAGGACTCTGTAGTCCCCCGAAAGGATGAGGGGATTCGCAAAATCAGCCAGAGAATTGGTAAAGACCAATAGCCAAGCACTTAAAATACCCGGTACTGCCAATGGAAGGGTAATGGTTGTAAAGGTCTTCATTCGGTTCGCGCTTAAATCCATGGCTGCGTCCTCTAAAGTTGAGTCGATCGCGTTGAGCACCCCTACCATGGTTAAGAAAGCAATGGGAAACATTCCCATTGTCTGAACGAGGGTTAATCCGCCGAGACCATATATGGAAAAATTTCGAACATTTAAGAGTTGTTTGGTGATCAGCCCGTTATTCCCAAACAAGAGGATGATGGACAGAGTGAGTGAAAAAGGAGGTGAAATAACCGGCAACGTCGCCATGGTGGAAAAGAATTTCTTCCCCTTTACCGCAGTGCGTGTAACCATGAAGGCAAACAAAAAACCCACCAGAGTTGAGAATGTGGCTGTTGATACACCCAGTTTGATACTTCCCCAAAGGGCTGAAACGTATTGTTTGGTCGTTAGAATTGTCTTCCACGTTTCTAGGGAAAATCGGCCATCTTTTAAGAATGTAAGACGAACCGCTTCAAATAGAGGATAAACAATGAATATCCCCACCAGCATGATGAGAAAAAGAATGATAAAACTGAGCATGGGATCCCTTGTAAATTGAGAGAGCCAAAAAACGATGATGAAAATGGCTACTACGGCCATCATGAACAGGTTAATCAGGTTGTTGAATTTATTGTATTCCTTGTTGTCAAAGAGAAATAGTCCCACACCTACCGGAAAACCCATCTCATCTTTGAAGGGCGCAAAAATCAGACGGTTAGCAGAGTCGTTGTATTGATAAACACCTTTGGCAAAATACAACTCATCATAAACCGCACTTTCGATTCCCTTTTCAAAGACAGCGCTTTCTTCATTAGTAGTGTAGAATTTATGTAAACCTTCTTCTGCTGTAAATAGCTGACTATCACCGTAACCGGGTAGTCCCTTGATGTAAATGATTTCAAGATCGGGATGTTTCTCCTTATTACCAACCAACCAGCCTTCTATTGACTCCTCTTCAGTAGGAGCAGACATCAATAAAGCACTGGTTAGTTCCGCCCTGTTATTTTTTATAACTTGGGCAAATTCATCTTTGACGTTGTTAAATATCCAGAAATCCAGGATTAAAACCAGTAAGAGTAACACAATAAATACAGCAACTTTCTTCTTTGTAAACAACTCAATCACTTCCTTGACTTAAGAAATGGAGTGGCTATAAATGAAAGGGCGGGTTTTTAACCCACCCTTGAATCTCAATAAAATATTATTTGTTACCGATCTCCTGGGTCCATCTGCCAACGAGTCTTTCTCTGTTAGCGGCATCCCAGACCAGATCCTGTTCAACGGTGTTGAGTTTGTTAATGTCAATGGCAATGGCTTCCTGTGGAGCGTTCTTGGAAACAGGGACCACGTACCAGCTGGCGAATATTTCCTGTGCTTCTTTGCCAAGCAGGAAGTTGTAAAGTTTTTTGGCATTCACTGGTTCTGGACCATCTTTAACCAAAGACATGGAAGCAATTTCAAAGCCAGTTCCTTCTACAGGTACTGTAATCTCGATTGGTGCTCCCTGAGCCTTTAACCTGACAAGGTCATGAGCATATCCAATTGCGAATGGAATTTCACCGATCGCAGCACTCTTTCCACCGGCAGACCCGGATTTGGTGTACTGTTCAATACTGTCATCAAGGTGATGTAGGAACATGAATGTCAACTCTTCATCTCCATGGAAAATGTCAAGAATGGTTGTGATCATGTTGTAAGCTGTTCCGGAAGTGTTGGGATTGGCTATCCTGACGAGTTTTTCATACTTAGAATCAATAATGTCAAACCATCCCTGAGGTGCCTCAAGACCCAGTTCTTTTGCTCTGTTGATATTGGTTCCAAAGGCAATGGGTCCGATGTACAAACCGGCCCAGTAAAATTCCGGGTCGATGTATTCCTTGGGAGTGTTCCCAAGCATGGGTGATTGGTAAGGTGTTGTTAAACCTTTTTGTTTCGCTTCGATGTGTCCAAGACCCACACCGCCTGCCCAAATGGAAGCCTGCGGGTTTTCTCTCTCAGCTTCAAGCCTGGCAGTCGCTTCACCGGTTGATAATCTGACCCATTCAACCTTAATTCCCGTTTCCTCTTCAAATTTGTCAAAGAGCTCTTTTGCAAGAGGTTCCTCGAAAGTTGTGTACGCCTTCACGATTTCAGCGCCCAGCATAACAGAAACACTTAACAACAACACTAGCATCAGTACAAACAGTTTCTTCATGTTAATTCCTCCCTTTCAAATTTTATGGAGCAGAATAAATGATCTATTTTGTATTTTACCTGTAGGTTGCCACTACCAGTTTTTAATTTCTACTTTCGTCGTAATCGCTTCTTCTAAGCCTGCCCACCTTAAAACCCACATAGCATAAAACGATCATAAGAATCGCAAAAGACAATAAACCAACACTGGATAAGTCGAGAACGTTGATCACATCATTCTGCATTTCGATTTGTCCAAAGGAAGTGGGGAAAAGCACAATCAACCAATGAATCCCGTAGAAGCTTAGAATTAAAGCCCCAATCACCACGGAAATAAGGGAGACAGCCTTTTCCTGAGAAATTAATGCCAGAATGCCAATAATCACGGCCAAGAAACCGGCAAAGGCGAACGGGATCCAGGCGGGGGCTGAAAACTGGGGATAGTTTTCAATAACACTGGCAAATATTACCGGGGAAACAATATTGTACAACCAAATACCAATAAAAAAGCCAGCCAGAAGGCCCACGAGAAAAAACAAAAACTTGAAGAGGGCAAACACGACGGCAGCGATCACGACACCGGTTAAAATCATAAAAACGATATGAGCCGTTTCATTGGTTCCGATGAGATTTTTT
>CAYUYU010000019.1:0-23087 GCA_964449405.1 uncultured Thermotogaceae bacterium | reverse complement strand
GAATGGCAACAGAAATCTGAAACTCTTGAATAACGCTCTGGTGAACATGATAAAACTGATGCACACTGCCATGAATGTCTCCAAAAAAACCAATTCGCATAACTACCCTATCTGCCCCCCTTCATATGCTGCAAATCGTTTTTGCATGGCGTTGATTTGAGCCATTGCCTTTTTGAGCATCGTATCCTGCCAGGATGTGATTTCGTTCAAAATAAGTGCATTTTCTTTGGGAAAATGTTTTTCCAATGCCGCCACTTGTGTTTTCAAGCGTAAATCCAACAAAAAATTCCAACTATCAATGGCATCTTGTGCATCCGTTTCAGTAATATGGCCTTCTTTCATCAGTCTTTTGAGTCTTTGAAGGGTGTTTGTCTCATGTATTTTGTGCTTTAAAGCATAAATCCTGGCATAATTGACAAAATGCAGCATCATTTTCTTCAAATCGATGTATTTTTCTTTCTGGCTTTCTGAATAGATTTTCCCCAACAAATTCGTAGGCGGACGAAAATGAATGGTATCTTGTGCCAGTCTATAAAGAAAAATGGGTTTAGCTTTTACTTCCTTAAAGATGTATTCGCGAAGCTTTTGTGCCAGGTTTTCATCTCCCGATAAAACACGGAAGTCAAAGAAAATACTGACTTTGATAATGGCATCCGGGTCGCTGTCAAGAATCCAATCAAAGTATTGGTCTTTCCAATCTTTCTTCGACTTACACCATTGAGGATTGGAAGCCGAATTTCCCGAAGCACATGGGGGAATACCCATTGTGGCCACATAATCTGTCACAATCTTTCCGAATTTCTCAAAATAAGGTGCATGTTCATTTACTTTAGATTCTTCATCGTTGTTTTCAAAAAGAATTGCCGTATCCTGATCCGGGTTCAAAGTGCTTTCCATTCTGCCAATACTGCCCAAGGCCAAAAATGCGTAGGGGCATGGAGGCTGTCCGAGTTGATCAATGGCTTTTTTTACCCCCCTCTCAAACACCTGGTCAGTAGCTGTGATTACAGCACGCGTAATTTCTTCGGCTCTCAGCCCCATTTTGACACAATTTCTCAAGATAATCTGAGAACGGACATAGTGCTCCTTGATATCAGCCTCTTCCTTATTCTGTGCTTTTTGAGTTTCAATTAAAGTGTTATGTCGGGTAGGGGACAAAAACTCTGCGAGCATTGATGATTGGACATTAGACAAAATGATCTCAGCTGAATCTTCAAATAAGATAAGCGCAACTTGCCCTTGAAAAATCTCAGATTCATCAAATTTGCTTCCCCACACCCGAAGATAACGATCCTCATATGGGGCTATACCTTGTACCACCAGATTTGAGAAATGACCATCCTTTTCAAGTTCAATGTTGATACGCGCTACATCATCTTTACGGAAGAGCTCTCTTAAAGTCTTTCCGATTAGGTCCTCCTCTTGATCTAACCCAAAAAGGTCCAATGCTTTCGCATTCGCTTTAACAACCTTGCCGGACTGATTCCGAGTTAGAATCAACACGGCAAAATCACATTTTTGAATCGTTTCCTGGACAATCGGTTCGACTTCTTCGGTTTTTTGCCTGCTTTTAAGCGAATATCCCCCAAACATAATCGCAGGGGTGCCGTGAACGGTTACATGTTCAGCGGAAAGCAAGACAGGGGTCCGCTTCTCTCCATAGCCAAGAATGGTCTCTACCGTTTCCATCTCTTCTCCCTGAGACACTTTACTAATCATTTCCTTACCGGCATCATCCAAAACAAATTCGGAAATATTTCTGTTAAGAATATCCTCTTCACTCATGGTTAACGTATCGCAGGCTTGCTTGTTTGCGCCAACGATGATGCCATTCATAGACAAAAGGAGCATTTCACCGGAAGCTCTGGCTAACGCCTGATAGCGTTCACGCGAGCGAAAGAGTTCTTTCTCGGCAATTCGTCTTTGCTTTTCAGTTCTCCAACCCCTCCAGACGATCAGGGACAACAAGCCAAAGAACAATATCCCGACGATGGTTGAAAAATAGGCCAGATTATGAATGACCGCCTGAATTTCCCGCTGAACATCGTCCAAATAAATGCCGCTGCCAACAATCCAATCCCATTTTTTGAACAAGCGCACATAAGAAAGCTTTGGAATGGGTTCATCCAGATTATCCTCTCGAGGCCACATATAGTGGATGAACCCGTCTCCATTTTCTTTGGTGATATTCACAGCATCTACAAATAACAGATTGCATTCAGGATCCTCATAGTCCCTTAAAGAAACGCCTTCCATTTCAGGAAAATATGGGTGCATGACCATTTTGGGATAAGTATCCTGGATCCATAAATAATGCTTGTCTTCATCGCCATACCGTAACGCCCGTAAGACCAACAGCGCTTCTTCCTGCGCAGCTTCAAGACTGAGCAATCCCTCAGAGACCATCGTGGCATGTCTTTCAATGATCGAGGTAGCCGATTGAACAATCGCCTGTATGGTCTCCCTTTTTTTGTCCATTAAGGCATCTTCAGTGGCAGGAATGATCATCACCCTGATGGCAATCACAAACAACAACATGACCATGGCCGGTGGTAAGATAATACGTACAGCCATGAAAAACATCTGCTTTTTATCCATCTCTTTTCTTTCTCTCGCCATGCACCTCTCCTATTTTTTTCTTAAAGAAAAGATTCCAACTTTATGGGCATACATACTGACATTAAAATCAATCAATATTTTCATCCAAAAAGTGACTCCAACAATCGCTGTCCAAATTTCATATTCCAAGCCGAAAATAAGTACCAGAAAAAACACAGTTAAAAAGATGATACCGGCACTTAAGTTGGAACAGATTGCATAAAGGACGTACTTCTTTGCATTATCCGGAGAACGCCCTTTCCATAAAGCGACAAAAGAGTAATCTTTCTTGAGCCAAATTTTTAAACCACGTCTTATCCAAAAAATAGATAGCGGGATAAGGCCAATGAATAAAATCCAATTAAAGACGAAAACGACCTGCAAAGTATCCAAATTCATTTTTTATAACTCCATTCAACATTTATCATAAACAGCATTAACAATTAATGAGCCCCATCAACTGCTTTTGCGCCTCTTGGGGATCGTACACTTTCAACCAAAGCTTGGATATGCTCTGGTGGATTTTTGGTAAAACGCTGCACAAGAAATGCCACTGCAAAGTTTACAAATGCCCCCACGGCTCCTATGGCTTCGGGTGTGATACCGAAAAAGCTGTTCTCCCCACCAATTAGATGGGTAAATTGTGTTCCCTGAACAAAAAAGATACCTTTGTGAGCAAAGACATAAAAGAGCGTCACAGTAAGTCCTGATAACATACCGGCGATAACGCCTTCTTTGTTCATTTTCACAAAGAAAATACCCATCATTAGTGCCGGAAACAGAGAACTTGCGGCAATTCCAAAGGCCAGTGCCACCGTTCCGGCTGCAAAGCCAGGTGGGTTTAGTCCCAACCATCCTGCCACCAGAATTGACGCCGCCATTGATATTTTCCCTGTCAGAAGCTCGCTTTTTTCTGAAATTTTAGGTGCGAAAATCCCCTTAATCAAGTCATGAGAAATGGCTGAGGAAATCGCCATCAATAAACCGGCTGCTGTTGACAGAGCTGCTGCAATCCCCCCTGCAGCGACCAGTGCTATGACCCAGAAGGGTAATAATGCAATTTCCGGATTGGCCAACACGATAATATCTGCATTTACTGTCAATTCGTTTCCCTGCCAACCGGCTTCTTCGGCTCTTGTCAAAAACTGCTGATCTGATGATGTATCGTTATAGTATTGTATACGCCCATCATTATTTTTATCTTCCCATTTTAAAAGACCGGTTTTTTCCCAACGTCTCATCCAATCAGGTCTATCCTCACCAACAAGATTTGCTTCCGGTTCAAAAACGCTCATATTCTGTTCTATACCGGGCGTCACGGTTGTATGAAGATTATATTTTGCCATGGCACCTACTGCCGGAGCGGTTGTATACAATACTGCGATAAAAATAAGCGTCCAACCTGCAGAACGCCTTGCAGCAGAAACTGAAGGCACCGTAAAAAAGCGCATAATGACATGTGGTAATCCGGCAGTACCAATCATGAGTGTTAAGGTAAATAAAACCATATTTAGCCGACTACCGGGAAGTGCTGTTGTATACTCTTTGAAACCCAAATCTGTCACCACTTGATCCAAACGTGTTAAAAGGGCGATATTTTCTCCTTTTAAATTAGACCCTAGCCCAAGCTGAGGAATAAAATTTCCCGTGAGGTAAAAGGCAATAAAGATCGCCGGGATGATATAGGCAAAAGTCATGACACAATATTGAGCCACCTGTGTATAAGTGATGCCTTTCATACCCCCAAAAACCGCATAAGCAAAAACGATAGCCATACCAATATAAATACCTACATCATTGGAAACACCCAGGAATCTTGAAAACGCCACCCCAACCCCTGTCATCTGACCGATGATGTAAGTTATAGAAGCAATTAACAAACACAAAACGGCGACAGCCGCTGCTGTTTTTGAATAAAAACGGTCTCGAATAAACTGTGAAACGGTAAACTTACCAAATTTTCTAAGATAAGGAGCGAGTAACATTGCCAGGAGCACAAAACCACCTGTCCACCCCATTAAAAAAACTGAACCGCCATAACCCATATTAGAAATCATACCGGCCATGGAGATGAATGAAGCAGCTGACATCCAATCAGCAGCTGTTGCCATTCCATTGACAACAGGTCCTACGCTTGCCCCGGCCACATAAAAATCGCTGGTAGATTTAGCACGCGACCAAAAGGCAATTCCCAGATACAACAAAAAAGTTAATCCAACGGCAATATACGTCATGACTTGAAGACTCATATACTATCTCCTTTTCCTGTTAGATTTTTTTTCGGATTTTTCATGAACATCGAATTTACGATCAATTCTTCCCATGAGTATTGCGTAAACAAAAATCAGAATGATAAAGGTATAAATGGATCCTTGTTGAGCAAACCAAAAACCCAAAGGATAGCCTCCAAGTTGAATGTGGTTCAACAATGGTGCTAAAATAATACTCAATCCCAAAGATACACCGGCCCATATTGCCAGAACGATACCCAGCAGTCGCAGTGTCGTTGCCCAATAAGACCTCTTTTTTTTCGCCATTCTTATCCTCCCTTTCTTCATAGATTTGGTAGTCCAAATATTATGTAAAAGATTACGAAATGCCTTGACAAGATGGTGATTGTATCTCAGTTCATTTTTTAGGATGGTTCAGTCTTTCGCTTAAAGTCGATTTTCCAGAACAGCTGTCACTATTTCTGGTTCTCAATAAGCTCATAGAGCTATAGGAAAGGTATTGATCAATTCATTTGAGTCAAATACCAAGAATACAAGAAGCTTTTCGTTGAATTACACTAAACGGTTCCTCTTGAAAATTTAACTATATAACACAACTAGCATAGCTATGGTGTCTTTTTTGAAGCCCAAAGTGGGTATAAAAAGTTGATTTTCGATTATACCATAATTCTTTTTATTTTTTTTAAAACAACATTTTAGACAAAGGCAAACATTCCCCATCTATTTCACAGAGGGAAAAAACAAAGATGGGAGAGTAAGTTGGGACAGGCTGAAGTAAAGTCAGAAGGGACAGGTACTATGATTAAGGAATTGTTTTTTTTCCTATATAAAAGTGAAGTTTTTCCCGTAGGGAAAATACTTAAAGGTTAAGCTTGCTTAACCACGTATCCAGGGTCCTGTCCCCTCGGGATAACGTATTTCACACTCCACTACCCTGTTCCATCGGAAGATTAGATGTTAATTAAGGAATTTTTTCCTATGAAAAAGTGAAGTTTTTCTAAAGTATTTAAAAAATTTCAGAACTTGGAAGAAAAAAAATCACTGTAATTTCGATATATTTTTAATAATCTTTCATTACTAATTCTTCCAATAATACCCTGAATAACATTTTCATTAATTGTTGCAATTTTAAATGTCCTGATTACTGAAGTAGTTTTTAAACCGCTTTTATCAAAATCATTGTCTTCCAATGCGATTATTTCATTCCATTCAGGAATATAATAGTTGAGTTGAGAAGTAATCGCACAGACTAATAAATCTTCCTTATTATCTGGAGGCCTTTTTAATACAAGAACTGGTCTAAGTTTACCCGGATTCAAATTTGTATTTGGGAACCTTAAGAGACAAATTACACCTTCTTTAATCTTCATTATAATATTTTATATCCTCTTTTGTATAGTCCGTTTCATTTTCATTCAACCAAAAATCAAAAGCTTCATAATTCAATCCAAATTCCGGTAAAGATTCCATTTCTTTTTTATGCTTTTGTTCAATAAATAAAAGAAAATCATAGGCTTCTCTTAAAATTTCTTCTGGCAAATGATCCAGTTGACTTTTAATTTGCTCTCTTAATTTTTCAGTTTCCATTAAAAACACCCCTTTTTACTTCATAAAACGGTATTCTATTATAGCATTTTTCTAAAACGATACAGATGGAGAACTAAATAAAAAATGGTAAGAAAAACTGACAATATCAGAAGGGACAGGGTGAGGTGGATATGTGGTCAAAAAAACAGATTGACTGCCCATTCAAAGAATGGGCTTAGAAGTCTTTTCCCTGCAGGAAAAACTTCACTTTTGTAAGGAAAATTCCTTAATCATCGTACCTGTCCCCTCTTTGTTTCTTTGTTTTAATGGTTTGGGTTTTTTTTAAAAATATATGATAGAATAGTGCTAACTTTTATAAGGCTGTTGAAATTAGGAGGTTTTACTGTGAAACGAATAAAAAATATTCTGTTTTTTTTCATTATGATCTGTTGTGTTCTATTAACTTTTACCGCTTGTGACCAATTGAATGGGATTGAAGAACCTTTTACAATGGAGATACCCGTTGGAGATTTGATGGCTAACGCTTTAGAAATTGATACCAAAAACGGTCGTATCGAGGTGTATTATTGGAATGAATCTGTTATCAAGGTTGAAGGGGAGAAAAGGGTCAATGGCCTGGGTAACCTTGAATCTGAGATTGAAAAAATCACCATCAACTATGCCGTTCATGCCAACCGACTTCATATTTATGCTTCCTTTCCGGATGATATCAACAAGTTATTTAAGAATGTCAATTACGGGGCAAGCTTGATCGTTTATATACCTGAAGAAATTGGACAATTCTCGGACTATGAAATGAACACTTCAAATGGCTCAATTACATTATCGGGATTCGATGGTCACTTTGATTTGAGAACTTCGAATGGTAGGGTCAAACTGTCAAATTGTAGCGGGTCAATTAAGGCAAAAACTTCAAATGGAAGCATTGAGCTGTCGGATGTCAATGGGCAAATAGATGTCAACACCAGTAACGGACCCATAAAATTCTCGAATTTGTTTTTAAACGAATCTAATCATTCTTTCACCACTTCAAACGGTAGTATTAAAGGTGACGTTGCTTTGCCACTTTCGGGTAATGTTCGCTTAGTAACCAGTAATGGAAGCATTGATTTAACCCTTCCCGCCAACACTGCTGCTGATTTCGTTGCAAACACGAGTAATGGCAGTATATCCATTCGTCAATTACCTGTTATCTATTCCAGTGATAACAAGACATCAAAGACCGGTAAAATTAATAACGGTGGTGTGAGACTGGAACTGAAAACCTCGAATGGGAGTATTAGTTTAGGGTATTAGTATAAGGTAAGAAGGGACAGGTACGATGTCCCCTCTTACCTTTTATATGATGGCTACGGCTCGGATGGGAGAGCCATCGCCGGCTTTTATTTTTAGGGGAAAGCATGAGAAGATGAATGCTTTGTCTATGAGGTTTTCCAGTCCGGTTAGGTTTTCGATGATTAAACAGTCGTTGGAGAGGAGTTTTTTGTGGTTTTTGAAATCGCTGGAATCGGAACGGTCAGCGGATATAAAGTCTAATCCAACGGCTTTGATTTTGTTTTTGATGAGTAATTCCGTTGTGTTTTCAGAAAATGTGGGAAATCCTTCGAAATATTTCTCATCTCCCCATAATTTGTCCCATCCGGTGTAAAAAAGGGCGAAATCAACTTGTTGGAGTTTGTCCATGATCAGCATTTCAGGGGTGATAAACCCTTCAACAGCACTTTGTCTACAGTCAAATACACACGCTGTCCCGTAAAAGGCTTCTAACGGAACTGTATCGGTTGTCTTTGTCGAATCCAGCATATGTTTGGGGCAATCCAAATGGGTTCCCGTATGGGTGAGTAGCGTTAAGAGTTTTTCGTTAAAACCGTTTTTTTCCAGTGTGAATTCATCGCTGATGTAGGCGTCTTTTGTTCCGGGGAATACCGGCATTCCTTCTTCCATTGTGTGTGTTAGATCGATTATTTTCATGTCTTTTCTCCTTTATTATGAATGATTCCACTGAAAAAAGGTCATTTTCGTGGATATTATAGAAAAATCAATCATGATTTCATTTGCGGGAGCCATGTAGTTTTTGCAAATGGCAAAACACTCCCCAGGCCACTGTCTTTTGTGGCCACACACGGGGACTCCCCTACAAAATCTTATAAACCACTTAAATAAAGGCGTAGGGGAAGATGGCGGCTGGTTGAGTTCGTCAAAAAGCTTGTGCCCTCCCGCTAAAATTAACAAGTTTGATTTTTTAGGATATTATTCAATAAATCCTGTTTTTTCAGTACAACCATGAATGATTGCACTGCAAAAAGGTCAATTTTGAAGACATATTCGCAAAATCAAGTATCATCTCACTTGCGGGCGGACACACCGGTCCCGCCCCTACAAATGCGTGAAAACACCTTAAATAGAGACGTAGGGGAGCACCGGTGTGTGCTCCCGAATAACAATAGCGGAGACATTTTTTTGGCAATAATCGCAAAAAAAAGGTTTTTTCAGTGGAACCATGAATGGTTTTACTCAAAAAAGACTGTTTTGTCAAATTATTTGAATTATCTTCATTTTTCACGTTTGCGGGCGGACACATCGATCCGCCCCTACTCATAATATACACCTGGCGTAATGGCCTTCGTCTACTTTTTTCATCTTCGGGATTTCTTCTGAGCAGATGTCTTTCGCATACGGACATCTGGGGTGGAATCGGCATCCACTGGGGGGATTGACCAGAGAGGGAATATCGCCTTTTGTGATGAGTCTTTCCCTTTTCAATCCCATTTCAGGAGCGGGTGCTGCTGATTTTAAGAGTTTTGTATAGGGATGATAGGTTTCGTTGATGACTTGTGTGGCACTACCCATTTCCATGATCATTCCGGCATACATAACGGCGATGTTTTGTGCCATGTACCTGGCGCCTGCCAGATCATGGGTAATGTAAACGTAGGTCATCCCTTTTTGCTCTTTCAGATCCAACATGATGTTCATGATGCTCATTCTGATGGATACATCCAGCATGGATGTCGGTTCATCTGCAAGAACCAATTCCGGGTTTACGGAAAAGGTTCTGGCGATATTTACTCTCTGCCTTTGTCCGCCACTGAGTTCGTGGGGAAATTTGTCAATAAATTGCTCTGGAGGCTCAAGCCCCACTTGTATAAGCAAGTCTTTTATTCTCTCTCTGACTGCCTTTTTCCCCTTTGCCAAATGGTGTATCACAAAAGGTCTTGAGAGAATTGAGGCGATGGTGTGTGTCGGATTGAGGGAGCTGAATGGATCTTGAAATATCATCTGCACCTTTTTTCTGTAGGCTCTCTCTTCTTTTTTTGTCATCTTGTCGGGTAAAGCTTTGTTCTCAAAAATCACTTCTCCGGATGTTTGGATGTACAATCTTGAGATAACATTTGCAGTGGTGGTCTTTCCGCTGCCTGATTCTCCTACAATGGCCAGGATTTCTCCCCTGTTTAACTGAAAGGACACATCGTCCATGGCATGAACCACTGCTCCGAAGCTTCTGAATGTGTTGATGGGAAAATGCTTATTGACGTGTTTTAATTCCAAGATGACATTTTCTTTTGGTGAACGGTTTAGCTTAATCATGATTCTCACCCGTTTTTTCTCCATAAAGGTGGCACGAGACCTTATGATTGCCCTTTATGATTGTTTCTTTTGGATATACACTTCGGCAAATGTCCATCACCTTTTGGCAACGAGGGGCAAAACGACATCCTTCAGGAGGATTGAGCAAATCCGGGGGTTTCCCTTCAATGCCTCCCATCCTTTTTATTGGTCCTGTTAATGCGGGAAACGATGCCATTAACCCAACTGTGTAAGGATGCAGCGGGTTGTTGAATACATCTTCAGCGTTACCAAACTCGATGATCTTACCGGCATACATGATAGCCAGTTTGTCACTGATCTCCACAAGCAATGACAAGTCATGCGTAATGAAGATAACTGAGAATTCAAACTGTCTTTGAAGTTCCTGTATCTTTTCGATGATCGTTCGCTGAACCACCACATCCAACGCCGTTGTGGGCTCATCCATGATAACCAGTTCGGGTTGCAGAATCAACGCCATCGCAATCATGACCCTTTGTTTCATCCCGCCGGAGAGCTGATGAGGATAGGCATCGTATCTCTCAGAGGAGATATCTACCAGTTCAAGAACTTCCTTGGCCCTTTTTTCTGCTTTTGCTCTGGTTATATTTTGATGGGCAAATATGGCATCCGTTAGTTGCTCACCAATTTTCAAAACCGGATTCAGGGCATTCATGGCAGATTGAAAGACCATGGAAAGGTCCGACCACCGGATCTTTTTCATCTTCATCTCTTTCAATGATGAAACTTCTACATCGTTCAATTGAACACTTCCGGACTGGATGCAGCCGTTATCGCGCAACAGGTTCATGATGGCATAGGCCAGTGTGGATTTTCCACAACCGGATTCTCCGGCAATGCCAAGAAATTCCCCCTTTTCAAGAGAAAAGGAAACATCATCAACGGCACTAACAAAACCGCTTTTAATCTCATAACCGGCTTTTAATTTATCTATCCTCAAGATCGTATTTTTTTCCATATCCATCATCTCTTCCTCAATTTGGGATTTGAAATCTCGTCAATGGCAAAATTCATCATGGCAAATGACGTTCCGATTAAAGCGATAGCGATACCCGGCGGCAGGAACCACCACCAGGCTCCCGAAAGCAGTGCACCGTTATTTTGTGCCCAGTAAAGAATCGTCCCCCAACTGACGATGGAGACGTTTCCCAATCCCAAGAATTCAAGTGTTGCCTCTCCAATTATAGCAGCCATTGTCATCTGGAAAAATGAAGCCATGACCAAGGAGATCATGTTGGGTAGCATTTCATTGAAAATAATGTACAAAGGTCTTTCTCCCAAAGATCGTGATACTTTTACAAAATCACGATTTTTCAAGCTCACCACCTGAGATCTCAGTAGCCTGGTAGGCCAAGGCCAACTGGTCAGTGCCAGGATTAGCACGATGGGCATGACTCCTTTGACGGTTATGTAAGCTGCGATGACAATCATCAAGGGAAGACTGGGAATGACAAGAAAGACATTTGTAAACAGTGAGATGATATCATCCACCAATCCACCAAAATAGCCGGCAACCAAGGCTAGTGTGAGGGCTATGAAGGTTGTAAAAAGACCTGTTCCAACTCCTACTGTCAGAGATATTCTGGTTCCCCATATCACCTGTGAATAGATATCCTGCCCGGACTGCGTGGTTCCAAAATAGTGTTCGGATGATGGGGGTGAATTGAGGGGGAATTTTTTGGTGTATCGTTTATAAGTTGTTATTTCTTCTTGTGTATAAATCCTTGTATCTTCAAATTCGTTTATTTTCTCGCTTTCAACTGTCTTTCTTCTACCCCTTGTGGTTTCCAAGGCTTCAATGATTTCGATTTTGTTTGCCTTGGGATTATAGGGTGCTAAAACAGGAGCAAAAATGGCAATCCCAACAAAAAACAGCAGGATAAAAAAACCAATGGTAGCCTTCTTATTTTCAAAAAAGAGTTTAAAGATATCGCCCAACATTATTTACCACCGTCCCGCACTCTTGGATCCAATATGAGTATAAATACATCTGCAATAAAGTTGGCCAACAGAACCGCTGCGGATATGAAGAGGAATATAGCCTGCATAAGCGGATAATCCTTTGACTGTACCGCTTGAAATAACATGAGTCCGACACCGGGATAACCAAACACCATTTCAGTGAGAAGTCCGCCCCCAACAACAAATCCTATGGACATGGCAAATCCGGTTATTGATGGCAACAATGCGTTTTTTGCCGCGTAAAGTCCCTTAATTCTTTTCATGGGCAATCCCTTTGCCATCGCCACGGTAATATAATCTTCTGCCAAAACGTTGATCATGTTATTACGCATGGTCAAAATCCAGGCTCCCATAGAACTGATAACTATCGTTAAAGCGGGCAAAAACCCATGTTTTAAGATGGAAACAACAAATTCCCCACCGGACCGTGAAATTCCCGATTGATAGGATCCCCCTATTGGAAAAAAGGGAATCTTGAAGGCAAAAATATAGATAAAAAGCAAACCCAGCCAGAAATAAGGGAATGAGCGTATGAAGATAAAAAAGCCGACGGTAAACGTTGCCAATGGCTTGCTTCTGTTCCATGCACAGCCTATTCCAATCAGTGTTCCAATAAAAAAACTGATAATGGTCGATAGACCCATGAGGCCAAGACTCCAGGGAATTGCGATTCTTAACACTTCTGAGACTGGGATGGGAAATCTGGAAATAGAGATACCAAGATCACCTTTAACCAAGTTGTACAGGTATTTTCCGTATTGAGTCAGTAGGGTATCATCGGTGTTTACTCCAAAGGCAGCTTTTATCGATTCAAGTGCTTCAGGTGGAATACCCTGCATTTTATTCACCAGATCAGATGCAGGATCACCCGGCATCAACCGGGGTAAAAAGAAATTGATCGTGATGGCAACAAACAGCGCAAAAAAAAGAAGCCCAAGCTTTCTTGCAAAATATTTCATTTTTCACCTCAAATTGAACTTGATGATTAAAAAACGTAGGTACCATATACTTTTTACTTTGATTGGTTGATAAAAACTAAACAACCAGTCTGAACTTAAAAGCGTCATTTTATGGATCCTCTTAAATAGATCTTTGCTCTCAGTGAGATCACTAACATGAAATGTCATAAAAATCCCCTCATCAGAGGGGATTTTTATCAATACGTTCTGTTCAACACTTGTCCTTAACGTAAATGAATTTTAAATAAGATTGGCAGTTTATGCATGCCACCTGGTCTTGGCATGGCGTACGGGTCATCTTCATTCGGCCAACCGACAAATCTAAGCGTGTTGTATTCAAACCATACAGGATTAAAGAACAACGGTATCGAAGGAAGATCTTTCATGAACTGTCCCACAGCCTCTGTCATCAATTCATCCTGTACACTTTTTTCTGTTTCTTTGGTGTATTGGTCCAGTGCTTTGTCGATTTTTTCGTTCTTGTATCTCATGCCGTAATAATTTGCCGTTCTCTCTCCAAGAGGTGCCCAATTGTCTGAATGCATCCAATGGGTATACTGATAATGAGGATTTGTCCCGGTTACTGAGATGCCCATACACATCCTGTAATTTCCACTGTAGAGATTATCCAGATAAGGTGTCGGCCATGCGGCTTGCGTCAATATGGCCTCTATTCCGGCTTCTTTCAGCTGAGATGAAATCACTTCACAACCGATAATCCAATCCGTCCATCCGGTTGGGGTATAGAGTTTGAATGACAATTCAACCCCGTCTTTTTCATAAATTCCATTGTTATTCAACTTATAACCGGCATCTTCAAGCAGTATGCTGGCATAGTCCGGATCATATTCCACACCATAGTCGTCTTCGAAAGGTTCTGCCAGATATTCAAACTGTGACTGTAAACCTGCAATATGAGCCGGAACAGCTCCACTTGCCATAATCCTGGTTATCTCTTCGGGATCAAGGGCATAGGCTATCGCCTGTCTGACTAGAGGATCATCGAATGGTTCTTTCAAGTTATTCAAATTGAGGAAAACGAGGTTCCCCGCGGGAAGCCAATACTTGTGATGTTCAGGATCAGATTTCACGTAGACTTCATCAATGTTTGCCACAAAATAACCAGCCCAGTCATATTCATCATTCGCCAGTTTAAATCCAATCTGTTCATTGGTGGTGGAAATGTATTCAATACCCGCGATGTAGGGAAGTGGTTTTCCGTCTTCGGCTATTTGCCAATAGTCCGGATTACTGTCTACGATATATGAAAGCTCTGTGAATGAGCCGTCTCTGTAAACAAAGGGGCCGGTTCCAACCGGATCTGTATTACCGGTCCAGGTCAGGGGATCGTCTACTTTAGACCAAATGTGAGCTGGTACGATGAAAATACTTGAGAAGTATTCGATCAGTGTGGTGTTTACCTCTTTAAAATGGAAAGTAACTTGATTATAAGCTGAGGCTTCCACCTTCTCAAGTCCTTGTTTCCATATACCGGAATAATCCAATGCTTGATTGTCTTTTCCCAGGTTGACTGTAAATATCACATCTGCAATGGTAAAAGGCATCCCGTCATTCCAGAAAACATCATCTCTCAGTGTAAAAGTTAATGAAAGTAAATCATCTGCCCACTCATAGGATTCAGCTAACCAATCTGTAATTTCACCTGTCATGGGGTTGTAATAAATTAACGTTTCATAGAAAAGCCCAACCGTTGCTTCTAATGCGTTGGGTGAAAATGGGTTAAAGTTTTGAAGCAGAACACCTTGTTTCATAGGTGTCATCTTTACGTACCCACCTCTTTTAATCTCTTGCGCCATCAAGGTACTGCTGAGAATCAAACAACAGATCAACAAACTTAACAACAATGTTTTTTTCATTTTTTACCCTCCTTTTTTATCATCCGGCTTCTTCTGCCGTGTTTTTTTTACATTTAACTATGTCATAACATTATACACTTTTTGCGTGTGATTTCAAAAAAGAAACTGTAAAAATAGAGTATCTTTTATTCTCTCGGAAGCAATCATTGTCATATTTTCTGGAAGGCACATGGGCTCTCCCCTACGAAAGGGGAAATCTCTATGCTCCGGGAAATGTAAAATTTGTTCAACTTTTCAATCGTGTCATCGGGAATGACCCTTTTTCAGTATATTCACTTCAATAGAATATCCAAATTGCCTTTCGTGATATAATCTTGATGAATGGAGGCTTAAAATGAGAAAAACTTTATTGGTGCTTTTCTTGTTCATTCTAATTCTGATGATATCAGCCTTTTCACAGGAAAGTATGGAGATCCCCTTAAAATTTGATATGACTTCCAACGCTTTGTATCAATTTCAAGTGCCGTTGACATTGGGAATGCCTGTTGATTTTGGGTTTGGTTTTAACGGCTTCGTCCCTGCCGGTTATTTTTATGTTTTTTCAGAGGAAGAAAGGGAAAAGCAATTTCTATTTGCAAAACGACCGGTTGAGATCAAGCGAATTAAAGTAATGTGGGGACTTTCCGAGGAGTTTTTGTTTGAGTTCAGATTTCAACACATCTACAACGATTCGTTCAACGTGAAAAATATAGCGGAATTTTTTGGGTTTTCTTCTCCGGTAGAGACAATACCATTGACTTTTACATACGATTTCAGAACCTTTGGCAGTGGATCAAATCCAGTGCTGAATACATTTGGATTGGGATACACAAATTTGGGCCCCGTTGAATTAAATGTATTCTTTCAAGCCTATCGTGACCGTCAAAGACAACTCGGTCTAACAGAGATTGGTATCAAGATATTTGATGCCAGACCTTTTGGAGTGGTTTTGGGTGATCTGTTGGGTGTCTTTTCCGTGGTCGATTTTGAGGAATTAAATACCCGCTTTAAGCCCAGAATAGCCACCGGTTATTCCAGAAAAACCGATTCCATCTCTTTCGGTTTCCTTCTTCACAACGATTCACAGGTCAATGAACGGACCACCTTAAGAATGAATACGATGCTGCTGCTTCCGGTATCAGGAGAACCCTATTGGTCGTTCGAGGGTCAGTACGATTATTCAGAAAGGCTTTCCATCATTTTCAACTGCTCTTTGGATGGCTTTTTCTTTGAAAACAAGTATATTTTTGATTTATCAACACTATTCCCAAATGGTTAATGATCATTCCCTATCATTGTACATGCACATCCCCTTTTGCACTTCTAAATGTGATTATTGCGACTTCACTTCATTTCCAATCTCTAATCAACCAGAGGAACTCTTCTCTGAATATTTTAACGCCTTAAAAAGAGAATTCAAATTTTTAAAAAACCGTTATCTCACAACGCCATATCGGCTAACTTCTCTTTATATTGGTGGAGGTACCCCTTCAGTCGTTCCATTTCATTATTACGAATCGCTTTTTGAAGAACTCTTTGAGCTGTTCCCCTCTCCCCTTGAGTTTACCTGCGAAGTTAATCCCGGCAGTGTTTCCGGTGAGTTCCTAAAAGGGTTAAGGGATTACGGCTGTACAAGGATAAGTCTGGGTATGCAATCACCATCTGATCAAACACTCGAAAGCGTGGGCAGGCTTCAAACGATTAATCAATATATTCAGTCATACTCAATCATCCGTGCTTATTTTTCTAATGTGAATATTGATCTGATCTGTGGACTGCCTGAAGACCTTCAAATATGGCTTGACAAGTGTGGTGATTGGATAGCAAAAATGGCTCCGAAACATTGTTCAGTTTATATTTTAGAAGCAGAGAAAGACACGCCTCTTGGTAAACGGTTTAGAAAAGGGATCATAGAACTCCCTTCATTTGAATATACTACTGAAATCTTCAAGCATATGATTTGGCAATTAACGAGAATGGGATATCACCAATATGAGATTTCTAACTTTTCTCAACCCGGTTACGAATCCCTCCATAACCACTGTTATTGGGAAAGTAAAAACTATTTAGGACTTGGTGTTTCTGCCGGTGGTTTTTTTAACCAATTCAGATATGTGAATACACATTTATTGTCTGACTATTTATCAGCTGAATTTGAAAACGAAAAGCATTACGATTATTACACCATCAATTCACCAGAGGAACATCTGAGAGAATTTCTTTTTATGGGATTAAGATTGAAAAGGGGAGTATTTCTGAATGAATTGAACACTAAATTTCCTGATTCTGCGATTGAGAGAATACTTCGTATCCTTGCAGATTCGAAATACATGACTGTAACAAATGGTTATTTGCGATTGAATGATTATTATTTTATTCATAACCGAGAGGCATTTGAGTATCTTTTGGAAGTTATATAAATTACAAACCCAAATCATCCGATACGGATTTCATAGCATCAATGACAAATTGGATATGTTCGGAAAGATCCACCCCCAACTCTTCTGCACCTTTTTTGATGTCGTCTCTGTTGACAGAGGCGGCAAAGGATTTGTCTTTCAGTTTCTTCTTTACCGATTTCACCTTAAGGTCCTCTATCTTTTTTGACGGTCTGACCAAAGTGGCGGCCGTTATCATACCTGTTAGTTCATCGACGGCAAATAAGGTTTTTGCCATCAAGGTATCTCTTTCAACACCTGTATAATCAGCATGTCCCAGGATGGCTTTGATCCAGGCTTCGTCCACACCTTTTTCTCTTAAAATCTCCGCACCTCTGTAAGGATGGTCTTCGGCTGTGGGAAATCTTTCATAATCAAAATCGTGTAACAACCCCACGATTCCCCATGTTTGTTCGTCTTCGTTGAATTTGTTCGCATAGGCACGCATTGCTGCTTCTACGGCTAAAGCATGTTTGATAAGATTGTCTTTTTTTGTGTATTCGTTTAGTAATTCCCATGCCTGTTCTCTATTCATTTTCTTCCTCCAATCAAAAACGGGAGGCCGTCAGCCTCCCGGTATAGCATATACTATATTATGCAGATTGTTTAACGATTTTTATTGCCCTGTGTTTGTCTTCTACCATTTCCTTTGTAATGACAATTCTTTCAACGTTCTCCAATGACGGAGCCTCAAACATGATATCGATCATCACCTCTTCGAAGACACTCTTTAAAGCGCGTGCTCCGGTTCCTCTGTTCATTGCCTTTTTTGCAATGGCTACTAAGGCATCGTGTTCAAATTCAATGATAATGTTATCCATCTCAAGCAATTTTTGATACTGTTTGACAACTGAATTCTTAGGCTCAAGCATGATATCGATCAAAGCCTTTTCATCCAAGTCACTTAACGTTGAAAATACCGGAAATCTTCCGATAAATTCCGGTATCAAGCCGAATTGGATTAAATCTTCTGGATTGGCATGCGCGAGAATTTCACCTATTCGCTTGTTGTTCTTGGATTCGATTTTGGAACCAAATCCCATGGCTGAGCTTTCGATTCTATGTCTGATGATCTCTTCCAATCCATCAAATGCCCCTCCAGCCATAAAGAGAATATTCGTGGTGTCAATTTTGATAAAATCCTGATAAGGGTGTTTTCTCCCACCCTTTGGGGGAACGTTGGCCTCTACACCTTCAAGTATCTTCAGTAACGCTTGCTGAACGCCTTCTCCGGATACATCTCTGGTAATGGATACATTAGGACCTTTCTTTCCGATTTTATCTACTTCGTCTAAATAGATGATGCCCTTTTCTGCGCGTTCTATATCAAAATTGGCAGCTCTTATGAGTTTCAGCAAAACATTCTCCACATCTTCGCCAACATAACCGGCTTCTGTGATAGGTGTTGCGTCAACAATCGCAAAGGGAACATCCAATGCCTTCGCCAATGTTTTGGCGATTAAGGTTTTTCCGCATCCGGTGGGTCCTATCATCATGATGTTGGATTTTTCCAATTCAATCCCATCGGATTTACCCAACATGATCCTTTTATAATGATTATAAACGGACACAGCCACGGCTTTTTTGGTAGGTTCTTGTCCAATCACGTATTTATCCAGTTCTCTTTTTAACTCGATAGGTGTTGGGAGTTCCTCTTTGATATCTCTGAAATGTATGGCCTGATCTTCCGAAAGCGTGTCGTGATACAGTTCTATACATTCATTACAAATATATACATTGGGACCTGCAAGCAGTCGTTGCACCTGACTTTCTGGTCTTCCACAAAATGAACATCTCTTCTCTACCTTCATGCTACACAACCTTTCGGGTCATTATTGATTCTTTTCGATGATTTTGTCGATTAAATTATAATCGAGTGCTTCCGCAGGTGTCATCCAATGGTTCCTGTCCGTGTCTTTTTCAATCTGTTCAAGATCTTTTTGGGTGTGCTTACTGATTAATTCATTCAACTGCTTTTTGGTGTTCATCAGCTCACGTACCTGGATTTCTACATCTGTCGCTTGTCCCTGAGCTCCTCCAAGAGGTTGATGTAACATGATCTTGGAATTTGGCAATGAATATCTCTTTCCGGCTTCTCCAGCCATTAGCAAGAGTGCCCCCATTGATGCTGCAAGTCCCACACAAATGGTCGAGACATTAGGTTTAATGTACTGTATGGTATCGTAAATAGCCAAACCGGCAGACACCGAGCCTCCGGGGCTGTTGATGTATAAGCTGATATCCTTATCAGGGTCTTGTGCTTCTAAGAAAAGCAACTGGGCAATAATGATGTTTGCTACGTTGTCATTCACCGGGGTTCCAAGGAATATAATCCTGTCTTTGAGTAGTCTTGAGTAAATATCATAGGCTCTTTCATATCTTCCGGTTGTTTCTATGACGGTTGGTATAATTTGATTTGTTGGTTCCACTTTTTCACCTCTTGTTAAACTAGTTATTCTTTCTCTTCCTGTTCAATTTTCTCGGCTGTCTTTTCAACTTCTTCGATTATTTTATCCGCTTGTTCTTCTGCTTCTTTTTCTTCCGCCCGTGTGGGTAATTCTTTCTCTTCAATTGTACATTTGTCCATCAGGTACTCTGCCACTTTTTCTTGCATCATGTTTTCCCTGATTCTTACTCGTACGTTTTGATCTTTTTCGAGGAATCCCAAAGCTTGCTCAGTAGTCATTCCCCATGAAGGGGACATTTTCTCTACATATTCTTTGAACATCTCATCTGTTATTTCTTCTCCGGATTCTTTAAAGACTTTATTAATGACGTACATCTTTTTCAATTGATAGACATTGGAGTCAATGATTTGTTCTTTCAGTTCTTCTTCTGAACCCAATCGCTCAATCTCAGAATCATAACTGTTTTCCTTTTTCATGGATTCTATAGCACTGTTTAAAAACTCTTTGACCGTTTCATCGGATATTTCAATCTCAGAATCTTCTACCAAACCATTGATGATCTGATTTTTAAGCGAGTTTTTGAGGGTTTCTTCTAAGGCTTCCATAGCCTCTTGACGGATATTCGCCTTTAATTCTTCTAAGGTTTCCCCTTCAACTTCTTTTACCTCTTTGGCAAATTCATCGGATAATTCAGGCATCACCCGCTTATACACTTCTTCTACCTTCAACTTGTAATGAAAGTTCTTATCTTGACCCGATGTGTTTCCATCGGCTTCGGCATCGAAATTCTTCTGATATTCCTTTTCCTGCCCGGCTTCCATACCAATACAATGCTGAATGATGTCTCTTTTGTCATCCTCCAGCAAATCGTACTCTTGTGCCTCCTGATTAAACAGTTCCCTTCCCTCATCATTCATGACCACATAGGACATCCGGACACTGTCACCCATCTCAGCCTTTCCTTCTTTGGGTTCAAGAATGGCATTTTCACTCTGAAGCTGCTTTAATCTTTCGTTGATCATGTCTTCGATATTTTCCTCGTTGGGAACAAATTTATCAACCGTTATATCCTTGTAATCGGGAAGCGTCACCTCCGGTTTCAAATGGATTTGAACGGTTACTTCCGCATTGTTATCATCTTTAAGTTCAAGGTTCTCGATATTTGGGAGCATAAGGGTGTCCTTGTCTTTGATCGTCTCTTCGATATCATTTTTAATCAGTTCTTCCAAAGCGAGCGACTTCAAACGTTCCTCGCCAATCATCTTTCTGATAAGACCTTTTGGTGCCTTACCTTTCCTAAAACCGGGTATCTGAAACTCCCTGCTGGCCTTTTGAATCTCTTGATTAATAAAAGGCTCAAATTCACTTTTTTCGTAAAAAAACTTGATCGTCTCAAGATTCTTCTCTTTTGAAATCAATTCCTGTTTCAAGGGTAAACCTCCTTAATCGTTATCACCGATATTATATCATGTTTGGATTTTTTCATAAACTGTCACAATCATTTCGTCTTTAAAACAAATAAAAACCGGCTTAAACAAGCCGGCAATTATGAATTATTGGAGGCAACGGTCGGATTCGAACCGACGAATAGAGATTTTGCAGACCTCTGCCTTAGACCCCTTGGCAACGTTGCCAAAACCTCATGTATTATACCAGAATGGACGCATGAATTCAAGATGATATATGAATTTTAGATTAATTTTTCTCTGTTTTTGATATAATAAAGCTGAATGAAC
This sequence comes from uncultured Thermotogaceae bacterium, assembly GCA_964449405.1. GTDB lineage: Bacteria > Thermotogota > Thermotogae > MWEM01 > MWEM01 > JASUTC01. The sequence goes on along the minus strand of CAYUYU010000019.1, from coordinate 1,742 downwards.
AAACACGGAGGTGTACTTTGAATTCAAAAATACAAGATGACTCAAAAAAGCAGCCAAATCATACCAAAAAACCAAAGAACCCGCGCGTTAGAAAAAAAAACCCTCAAAAACAAGGGAAGAAAAGACCGCCAAAGACCACAAAACAAACCCAGCCAAGGCATATACCCGTAAAAAAACCTGATAAACCTTCCAATCAAAACAAAGTGGAAGCCCAAAAAACTGAAGTGGAGTTTGTGTCAAAAGCAACAATAGAAGAGGAATGGACCATAGAAACAATAGACAGGTATGTCCTGGCAGTTCGAAAGGCCTTTGAAAAAATCCCCGAAACCGAAAAGGGAGAGATCGACTTAAGGGAAATTTGGGTTAACAGTTCTCTTCCGGCAGATCTCATCTTAAAAATCATCAACGAACATGGTGAAAAGTTGGGCATTACAAAGAACAGCCTGTACCTTGACGGAAAGATGATTTATTAACGTTTCTGCAGTGCAATCATTGAATGATTGCAAGATACATTGACTAAAGACACGATTTATGTTAGAATCAGTCAGCAAATTACCCCGTACGAAGACTTGGGTTGAGCCTCCTTGTGCTTTGTTTGGGGCGAATTTTGGAGGTGTAATAATGGCTCTGGATTATGACAAGAAGCAAATGATAATTGATGAATTCAAGATCAACGAACACGACACGGGTTCCGTGGAAGTTCAGGTGGCAATGCTCACCGCAAGGATCAGACAGTTGACCGATCACTTAAAAAAACACAAAAAGGACTTTCACACCCGAAGAGGTCTGATGAAACTCGTAGGAAGACGAAGAAGATTGTTGAAATACCTGAGAGAAAAACGACCTGAAGTCTACAAAGAAATGCTTGTCAAACTGGGAATAAGAAGATAATTCATCAATACTCACTAGAAAAACGGCCCTTTTTTGTGGTCGTTTTTTTATGGGAATCGATAAACCACTGATTGGGTCTGTAGTAAAGAGGCAAGCGTTAGATCCCTGATATAAACATCTATAGCATTCCCTTTAATGGCACTTCCCTCATCTTCTACAATAAAAAGTCCCTTTGATGGTGATCCTTTTAATTCAGGGATGTAAATCATGGTGCCTTTTTCAAACAGATCGGGATCGGCTGCCACAGAATACCATTCTTTGGCAAAACTGCCATCCTTTACCCTTCTAAAATAGGGGAAATAAGGAAGGTTTCCATCTTCCCATTCAGTATAAAACGTAATTCTAAACTGACCCATTTGCTTTAAAAACAGCTTCATGGGATCTCGGTATTCGGAATTTAGAATAAATTCAAGAGTAAATCTGTTGTTATGAGATGTCCCGATCATCTGTCCACCCCTCACCCAATCCCCTTTGTCGACCAAAACGGTTTGAAGGTCGGAATAAACGAGTTTAATATTATTGCCATGATAGATCACCACATACGAGACGCCTTTATCGATAACCCTTCCGGGTAAACAGGAAACAATTTCTTGATTGTCAAGTGTTGTAAATGTTAACCCTCGTGAGAATCCCTCCGGGGTATTTTCAGCGTAAAATGTGAGAATATCGTCGGGAATCAGATTTTTTCTTCCGTAAAGAGGGATTTGAATCCTCTCAAATACCGGAGGGCTATGTATCATCAACTCCTGTCCTCGTCTTATTGCTTTGGGATCATTGATGTTATTAAGAGTCATGATTTCATTAACACCGGTGGATCCCAATCCAAAGGCATTTGCAATCTGGCTTAAGGT
>CAYUYU010000018.1:0-23343 GCA_964449405.1 uncultured Thermotogaceae bacterium | reverse complement strand
AAAAGGGGATATCCCAGGGATAGAGAATGGTTCGTTGGGAATACCCGAATTTGGAACAACATTTGTTCGAAGTATGCTACTGGAAACCCGTCCAAAGACCTTTGCTGATTTGGTCAGAATATCAGGTTTGTCACATGGGAAAGGTGTTTGGCTTGACAACGCAAGAAATTTGATTCATGAAAAAGTGGCTAAACTATCGGAAGTGATTGCTTGCCGGGACGATATCATGAATATGTTGATTCATAGTGGAATAGAGCACGTTCGAGCGTTTCAAATTATGGAAACGGTGAGAAAAGGTAAAACGTTAAAATCTGAAGATGTTGAAATTATGAAAAAACATGGTATAAAAGATTGGTTTATGAAATCTTGTGAATCCATTAAATACTTGTTTCCGAAAGCTCATGCAGTGGCTTATGTCTCTATGGCTTTTCGTGTCGCCTATTTCAAAGTTCATCATCCACTAGCCTTTTATTCCACCTATTTTACAATAAAAGGTGGGGAGTTTGATATCAATCTTATTTTAAGTGGTCCGAAAGGGATAAGAAAATGGTTGAAAGATCCAGAGGCCTATGGCAGCATGAGTAAACAAAAATTAAATGCCATGCGTGTAATCAACGAAATTGCACTGGAGATGTTATTAAGGGGATTTGAGTTCTTACCCGTTAATATAAAAAAATCCAGTATCAATTCCTTTGATATTGAAGATTCCAAATTGCGAATTCCCCTAAATAGGGTGAACGGCTTGGGTGAAAGAGTGGCACTGTCTATTATTTCAGAGAGGGAAAAGAGCGATTTTGTTTCCATAGATGATTTCAACAGAAGAACATTAGTCTCAGTTTCAACTGTCGACATTTTAAGGGAAATGGATGCTTTCGATGGGTTACAGGAGCATGCACAATATTCACTTTTTTAACGGAGGAGAGAAATGACACAGAAAAGCAGAATCGGTAAAAAGAAACATATCGCACTAATTGCTCATGATTACAGAAAAAAGGATCTAATCGAATGGGTTGATTATAACAAAGGAACACTTTCTACACACCACCTGTACGGCACAGGAACAACGGGTAGCCTAATAGAGGAAAAGATCGGGTTACCTATCAAAACGTTTAAAAGCGGTCCTCTTGGAGGAGATCAACAAATTGGAGCAAAGATCGCTGAAGGGGTTATCAACTGTCTGATTTTCTTCTGGGATCCTCTTTCACCCCACCCTCACGATGTAGATGTGAAAGCCCTTCTAAGAATAGCTACCGTGTATAATATTCCAGTTGCCACTAATCGGGCTACAGCTGATTTTTTGATCAGTTCTCACCTGATGGAAGAGATTTATGAAAGGGATTTGTACGACTATCAATCAAGACACCGTAAAGAAACAAGGAGAGCTTTAGAAGAAGTTTAAGCGTGCAAACGCTTGCAAAAAAAAATTAAATAGCCTTGTGGGATTGAAGAAGGACTTAAAATAATGACGTAAACAACAAAAGGTTTTTAAAATCAAAAGGGCATAAAACAAAAAAAAGGGGTTCATGTTTTTAAAGATGGCAGAGCGAATTTCTTTATGTTATAATAATCTGGGAAAAATAGAAATTTGTTAATCATTCGCGGGCTGTCTTTTTTTTTGTCAGCTTGTGAACTGAATCACGAGACGGAGGTGTTGCTGTTGTCAACAGGTGAATCAAAGGTTATTTGTGCAGAACATGAAAAACTGTACAAAACACTCGACGCGTTTATTGAAGAAGTAAAAGATAAGCCCGGTGTGCTGATTGAAGTATTGCACAAGGCACAAGAAATGTTCGGGTATCTTCCAAATGAGGTTCAAAGTCATGTTGCCGAGAAATTGAACTTGCCTGAAAGCCAAGTATATGGTGTTGTTACGTTTTACAATTTCTTCACCATGAATCCCAGAGGTAAGCATCAGATCAAGATATGTCTTGGCACGGCGTGTTATGTCAAAGGTGCTGATAAAGTCCTTGACAGGTTCAAAGAAGAACTGAAAACGGAAATGGAAGAAGTGACTGATGACGGAAACTTTTCTCTCCATGGTGTGAGATGTCTTGGAGCATGTTCCATGGCACCCGTTGTACTGATTGGAGAAAAGGATTTTTATGGGAAAGTAACTGCAAATGAAATACCAAAGATTTTAAAGAAATACAGGGGGTGAATGTAGATGGCAAAGATTAAAAGTTTAGATGAGTTGATGAAAATAAAAGAAAAGGCTGTTAAGGATATTCAGATGAGGGACACGGAGAAGAAAGGGAAAATAGTGGTTGCCATGGGAACATGTGGCATAGCCGCCGGCGCGAAGGATACTCTTCAAGCTGTTGTAAACGAATTGGAAAAAAACGGTATCGATGATATCTCCGTCGTTCAGTCGGGATGCATGGGATTATGTGATGTGGAGCCTACAGTTGAAGTTATCATGGAAGGGACTGATCCCATCATTTATGGTCATGTTTCACCCGAACAGGTAACAAGAATAGTTGATCAGCATGTGAAGAGTGGAAAGGTTGTCAGTGATTTGCTAGTCAGAAAGGGCGAAATCTGATCAGAAAAAGATTGCGAGGTGAGTAGAGTTGCCGGTTGCGACAAATACAATATTAATGTGCGCAGGTGGAGCGTGTATTTCCGCCGGAGAAGAGAGTTGTTTACAAGCGCTGCAAAAAGTAGTTGAAAAGTATTCGCTTCAGGAAGTAGTAAGTATTGTAGAAACAGGCTGTATGGGAATGTGTGATGCCGGTCCTTTGATGGTTATATATCCTGAAGGCGTATATTATCAAAAACTGACACCGGAAGATGTAGAAAAGATTGTTTCTGAGCATATCTTGAAAGGGAGAATCGTTGAGGATAAATTACTGGATAATCCCGTAACAAGTTTAAAGACGCAAAATCCTTATGATGACCATCATTTCTTTACCAGACAGGTAAAAATTGCGACAAGAAACATGGGTATCGTAGACCCGATGAAGATAGAAGAGTATATCGCACATGACGGTTATTTCGCCCTTCAGAAGGCCTTGTCCATGAAACCCGAAGAGATCATAGCTGAACTTAAGGAAAGTGGCCTTAGAGGTAGAGGTGGCGCCGGGTTTCCCACATGGTTGAAATGGGACTTAACAAAAAAGGTTCCCGGCGACGAGAAATACGTATTATGTAATGCGGATGAAGGAGACCCCGGTGCGTTTATGGATCGGTCCATACTCGAAGGAGATCCTCACTCAATTCTTGAAGCAATGGCCATAGCCGGTTATGCTATTGGTGCAAATAAGGGATATGTCTATATAAGGGCTGAGTATCCACTAGCTATCGAGCGGTTAAAAGAGGGAATCAAACAAGCCAAAGAATTGGGCTTGTTCGGTGAAAACATTATGGGATCGGATTTTTCTTTTGATCTTGAGATCAGAATGGGTGCCGGTGCATTTGTTTGTGGTGAAGAAACCGCTTTGATTGAATCGATAGAGGGTAAACGCGGGCAGCCAAGGATTAAGCCGCCTTTCCCCGCTCAAGTTGGCGTTTGGGGAAAACCCACCCTTAATAATAACGTTGAAACGTATGCAAATATCCCTCCCATCTTAACAAAAGGCGCCAAATGGTTTTCCAATATCGGAACGGAAACCAGTAAAGGAACAAAAGTATTTTGTCTGGCCGGGAAGGTAAAAAATACTGGATTGGTTGAAGTGCCTATGGGGTTAACGTTAAAAGAAGTGGTTTATGATATCGGCGGAGGAATTCCCGATGGTAAAGAATTTAAAGCGGTGCAAACCGGAGGGCCCAGTGGTGGGTGTATTCCAAAAGAATACTTAGATACTCCGATTGATTATGAAACATTGAAAGAGTTAGGTACTATGATGGGCTCCGGTGGTATGATCTTCATGGATGAGGATACCTGTATGGTCGATGTGGCTAAGTATTTCCTTGATTTTTCAGTTGAGGAATCGTGTGGGAAATGTCTCCCATGCCGTGAAGGAAATCGAGTCATGTTGGATATGTTGGAGAAAATCACCGAGGGTGAAGGTGAAGATGGAGATATTGAAAGACTTGAAGAACTGGGTAAGAATATTATGGATACATCACTTTGCGGCTTGGGTCAATCATCACCTCAGCCTGTTATATCCACCATTCGGTATTTCAGGGATGAATACGAGGCGCATATCAAGGAAAAAAGATGCCCTGCTAAAGTCTGTAAGCCATTGATTAGATATGTTATTGATCCTGAAAAATGTGTGGGCTGTACGGCATGCGCAAGAGTTTGTCCTGTTAGTGCCATTAGTGGTGAAGTAAAGAAAGTACATGAAATAGACAGTGAGATTTGCACCAGATGTGGTAGTTGTATACAAGTCTGCCGATTTGGTGCGATAAGTATCGTATCACCATAAAAATGATTTAACAGGCTGGTTGTCTTTTAAAATCAGCCTTTTTATCTTTGCGCCGTTATTAATTAACAGGGGGTGTGATAGTGGTTTCAGATAAAGAAATGCAAGTTGTTGAAACTATAGTAAACGGTGTTGTTACAGACGATAGTCTGGCAGAGGGAGATGTATTAATTAACTGTCTCCATGAAATACAGAATCATTTTCACAATTTTGTTCCACCGGAGGCGGCTGAAAAAGTAGCTGAGATGTTAAGTGTTCCGGAATCTTCAGTATATGAAGTGTTGACTTTTTACACCATGTTCTCGGTTGAGAAGCGGGGAAAGTATGTGATTAGAGTTTGTAACAGTTTACCCTGTCATGTAACCGGAGGAAAGGAAATCATTTCAACCTTGAAAAATGAGTTGGGGTGTAATTTCTCTGAAACAACAGAAGATGGTTTATTTACACTTGAAAAGACCGGTTGCCTCGGTTTATGCGGAGTCTCTCCAGTCATTATGATAAATGAAGAGTTTTATGGCAATTTGACAAATGACAGGGTTTTGGAAATCATTAACAAAATTCGTGAAGAGGAGCGTGGATAAGGATGAAGATACAGACTGTATTAGTTTCAGTAGATTCAAGCAGCGCACTTCGCGGAGCAAGGCAGTTTAAAAAACAGATTGAAGCCGGTGTTAAAAAATATCAGTTGTCGGATATGGTAGAGGTTCTTGAAACGGGTAGCTTAGGCGTTTATAAAGATGGCGTCATCGTAGCTGTTTATCCTGATGAGGTTTTTTATGAGATCAATTCATCTCAAGATGTAGAACAATTAGTGACGGAGCACTTTCTTAAGGGTAGAATTGTAAAAGACTTGATGGTGGATAAAGCTGTCATTAAACACGAAGTAAAAGAGGCAGGTAAGCTCGATCGTGAAAAAAGAATTGTTCTCAAAAATGTTGGTGTTATTGATCCTCGAGAAATAGAAGAGTACATTGCGCGTGATGGGTATATGGCATTGGCAAAAGTACTTAAAGAGATGAAAACTGATGATGTAATAGACTTGGTTAAAAAAAGCAATCTAAGAGGCCGTGGTGGTGCAGGATTCCCCACCGGAATGAAATGGGAATTCACGGCCAAAGTGGATAAGCCGGAAAAATATGTGATCTGTAATGCAGACGAAGGTGAACCGGGAACGTTTAAAGACAGACTAATTATGGAAGGCGATCCCCATTCAGTCGTTGAAGCGATGACCATAGCTGCTTATGCTGTTGGCGCCAATAAAGGCTATATATACATCAGGGGAGAATATTACGGGTCCATTGATAATATCAGAAAAGCCATAAAAGATGCATATGAAGTAGGTTTACTTGGTGAAGATATTATGGGAAGCGGTTTTAGCTTCGATTTATCGGTAAGACTTGGAGCGGGTGCGTATATCTGTGGAGAAGAAACAGCTCTGATAGAATCTATAGAAGGCAGGCCGGGAAGGCCACGCTTAAAACCACCCTATCCCCCCGTTGAGGGCTTATATGGAAAACCGACGGTTGTCAATAATGTTGAAACGTTCGGTAATATACCTTGGATTATCAACAACGGCCCTGAAGCTTTTAAAGCCATTGGAACCGAAGGATCTTCCGGAACAAAGGTTTTCACACTTGTGGGTAATATTATCAATCGCGGGTTGGTTGAAGTACCGATGGGGACTAGCATCTTCGATTTGATTTATAAGTATGGTGGAGGTGTCCCAAAGGGAAATAAGTTAAAAATTGTTCAAACGGGTGGAACGGCCGGGTCCTTTATGAATACCGAGAATCTGGAAACCGGTTTGGATTACGATTCAGCCAAGCAAGGAGCTTCTTTGGGTTCAGGCGTTATCCTATGTATGGATGAAGACAACTGTCCCGTTGATTGTGCTAAGACCGTCATGGAATTCTTTGCACATGAGTCTTGCGGTAAATGTACACCATGTAGAGAAGGAACCAGAGTATCGGTCAATTTGTTGGACAAGATCTCCAAAGGACAGGGTAAAGAAATGGAAATCGACCAATTGCTCATGATCGCCGATGGGATGGAACAAACCTCATTCTGTGGATTGGGTCAATCAGCAGCCATCCCTTTGAGAACGATTGTTGAGTCTTTTAGACAAGACTTTTCAGATCATGTTCATAAGAAAGCATGTAATGTTTGTAAATACGAAGTACCTAAGAAGAAAAAAAAGGTAAAAAGATAATTTGCTTTCAAGATTAGGACGCCTGAATGTTAAATAATGGTAAATTTTTGGATAATAAGGCGGGTGCTGTTGACAATGTACCCGCTTTAGTAGTAAAATACGCCTGGTTAATTTCAAATTCAAGGAAGGAGGTATTTTCAAATAGATGCCGACAATCAATCAGTTAGTCAGAAAGAGTAGAAAGATTATCAAAGAAAAATCAAAAGCACCTGCATTACAAAAGAATCCTCAAAAAAGAGGTGTTTGCGTTAGAGTGACAACCATGACACCAAGAAAGCCAAATTCCGCACTGAGAAAGATAGCCAGAGTTAGGCTTGCAAACGGAATGGAAGTATCAGCTTATATTCCGGGAGAGGGACATAATCTACAAGAACATTCTGTTGTAATGGTGCGAGGTGGAAGAGTCAAGGATCTGGCAGGTATACGTTATAGAATCATTAGAGGGGCACTTGACACTGCGGGTGTTGAAGATAGAAAACAAGCTCGTTCCAAATACGGAACAAAGGCTCCTAAATAAGTGGTTATGCAGGAGGGAAATTGATAAATGAGAAGAAGAAGATCTGAAAAAAGAAAGATTGAACCGGATCCCGTATATAACGATTTACTGGTTTCAAGACTGATCAACAAATTGATGTATCACGGAAAAAAGTCAAAATCTCAGAAAATCGTTTACGGTGCTTTCGAATTAGTTAGAGAAAAAACGGGGAAAGATCCCCTTGAAATGTTTAAACAAGCTATGGACAATATCAAACCCGATGTTGAGGTTAAACCAAGACGGGTTGGAGGTTCAACCTATCAGGTGCCTGTTGAAGTAGCAGAGCCAAGAAAAACATCTCTTGGATTAAGATGGCTTTTGGCTGCTATCAGGTCAAAGAGGGGTAGACCGATGAAATACAGATTGTCTGACGAAATCATCGCTGCACTTGAAAGTACAGGGGCGGCAGTAAAGAAAAAGGAAGATACACACAGAATGGCAGAAGCAAACAGGGCGTTTGCTCACTTCAAATGGTGAAGAACTAATATTAAAATGGAGGAAATATAGTGTCTTATAAAGAAATTCCTCTCGAACGAGTCAGAAACATTGGTATTATGGCTCATATTGACGCGGGTAAAACAACGACAACTGAAAGAATTCTTTTTTATACCGGCCGCAAGCATAAGCTGGGGAGTGTTGATGATGGTACAGCCACGATGGATTGGATGGAGCAGGAGAAAGAACGTGGCATTACCATAACTTCCGCAGCAACCACTGCATTGTGGAAGAATCATCGGATCAATATAATCGATACACCCGGGCACGTTGACTTCACCGTTGAGGTTGAAAGGTCGTTAAGAGTATTAGACAGTGCGATAGCCGTATTTGATGTATGTGCAGGAGTAGAACCACAATCAGAAACGGTTTGGAGACAGGCAGATAAGTATAAAGTCCCCAGAATTGCCTTTATGAACAAAATGGACAAACTTGGTGCGGATTTTGAAATGTCTGTTCAAAGTATGATAAAGAAACTTGGAGCTAATCCACTACCCATACAGTTCCCCATTGGAGCTGAGGAAACATTTAAAGGTGTGGTGGACTTGATACAAATGAAATCTTTGTTGTGGGTAGAAACCGAAGGTGCGACCTTTACCGTCGACGATATTCCTGATGAGCTCATTGAAAAGGCGCAAGCTATGCATGAAGATTTAGTCGCAAAAATGTCTTCCTTTGATGAATCGATTTTGGAGCATTATCTCGAAGGGGAAGAGATCCCTGTTGATAAATTAAGGAGCGCTATAAGAAAAGCTACTGTCTCAGGTGAGTATGTACCGGTATTGTGTGGTACCGCCTTTAAAAACAAAGCAATTCAACCATTAATTGACGCCATTGTTGATTTTTTACCTTCACCGTTAGATTTACCACCAATAACAGCGATTGTACAAGGTACAGAAAAGACGATAGAATTAAGAGCGGATCCCAACGGACCTTTTGCAGCTCTTGCGTTTAAAGTGGCGTCAGATCCTTTTGTAGGACGACTAACTTATTTTCGTGTTTATTCAGGATCGTTGAAAAAAGGCAATTATGTTCAAAATATTAACAAGGACAAAAAAGAGCGACTTAGTCGATTAATTTACATGCATTCAGATAAGCGAGAAGACGTTGATGAAGTCACGGCTGGTGAGATTGTAGCGGGGATTGGTTTAAAATTTACCTCTACTGGCGATAGTCTGACAAATAGCGATATGCCCATATTATTAGAAGAAATGATTTTTCCTGAACCGGTTATTCAGATCGCCATTGAACCGGAAACGAAGGATGATCAAAATAAATTGGCAAAGGGATTGACCGCCTTAAAAGAAGAAGATCCTACTATTAGAGTACAAATTGAAGAAGAAACCGGTCAAACTTTGCTAAGTGGAATGGGAGAATTACATCTTGAGATTATCATTGATCGTTTAAGAAGAGAATTTGGAGCGAATGTGCGTGTTGGAAAACCTCACGTTTCCTACCGAGAATCAATTCAAAATCCTGTTGATGCTGAAGGCAAATATATCAGACAAAGCGGTGGAAGAGGACAATACGGACATGTTAAGGTTAAGTATGAACCACTCGAAAGGGGAAAAGGTTTTATTTTCGAAGATGCAACGGTTGGTGGTACAGTTCCAAAAGAGTATATCAATCCCATAAGGATTGGTATCGAAGAGGCAATGCAGGATGGTGTCGTAGCAGGATATCCCGTGGTGGATATGAAAGCGACACTTTATGATGGTTCGTATCATGAAGTGGACAGCTCAGAAATGGCATTCAAGATTGCCGCTTCTATGTCATTAAAGGAAGCTTTAAAAAAAGGAAAATCTTTCTTACTCGAACCTGTTATGGCTGTAGAGATAACAACTCCCGAAGAGTATATGGGGGATATTATAGGTGATCTGAACACCAGAAGGGGCAGGATAGAAAAATTCGATTCCCGGTCTAATGCCCGGGTCGTTGAGGCCTTCGTCCCATTGGCTGAATTATTTGGTTATGCAACCATTCTTAGGTCTCTTAGTCAAGGCAGGGCGACATACACCATACAATTCTCACATTATGATCCAGTGAATGAAAAGACACTTGAGAAGATTTTACATAGAAGATAGTTGTTTGTAAGTTATTAAATGATAATGAGGAGGGAAACTACAAATGGCAAAAGAGAAATTTGAACGAAACAAACCGCATTTGAACATCGGGACCATTGGTCATATTGACCATGGTAAAACAACATTGACTGCTGCAATTACAAAAGGGCTTAGTTTAAAGGGTCTTGCAGATTTTGCCGCATTTGACACGATTGATAAGGCTCCTGAAGAAAAGGCAAGAGGAATCACAATCAACACAGCTCATGTTGAATATCAAACTGAGAAAAGACATTACGCTCATATCGACTGTCCGGGTCATGCTGACTATATCAAAAACATGATTACAGGTGCCGCTCAAATGGATGGTGCAATTCTTGTTGTTGCTGCTACTGATGGTCCTATGCCTCAGACACGAGAACATGTACTGCTTGCAAGACAGGTTAACGTACCAGCAATAGTTGTCTTTCTTAATAAATGCGACATGGTAGATGATGAAGAATTAATAGACTTGGTGGAAATGGAGGTCAGAGATCTTCTCAGTAAATACGAGTTCCCCGGAGACGATGTACCTGTAGTCAGAGGCTCTGCTTTGAAAGCCGGAGAAGAAGATAGTACTGATGGAGAATACATGCAGGCTGTTTATGAATTAATGGATGCATGTGACGATTATTTCCCAGATCCCGAAAGAGAAACTGATAAACCTTTCTTGATGCCTATTGAAGATATTTTCACAATTACAGGAAGAGGAACAGTTGTAACCGGAAGAATAGAGAGGGGAACTGTACATCCCGGAGATGAAGTTGAAATGGTAGGGATCAGACCAACAGCTAAAACAACAGTTACCGGTGTTGAAATGTTCAGAAAACTACTTGATGAAGGTACTGCCGGTGATAATGTTGGGTGTCTTCTTAGAGGTATAAAAAAAGACGAAGTTGAAAGAGGGCAGGTACTAGCAAAGACAGGTTCCATTACTCCCCATACACACTTCAAAGCTAACATTTATGTTTTGAAAAAGGAAGAAGGTGGACGACATACACCATTTACGAAGGGGTACAGACCTCAGTTTTTTATTAGAACAGCAGATGTCACAGGAGAAGTTGCTGATCTTGGTGAAGGTGTTGAAATGATCATGCCTGGCGATAACATCGTCAGTGAAATTAAGCTGATTAAACCCGTTGCTCTTGAAAACGGTATGAGATTCGCCGTAAGAGAAGGTGGCAGAACAGTCGGAGCTGGAGTGGTTGCTGAGATCATCGAATAATCAACAGTAACATACTGTTCATTATGTCGTTACTGTTTTTGTGTATAATGCTGGGGAGTGTTTATACCACTCCCCTTTTATAGCGTAATTTTAAGGATTGGAGGGAAATAATTAATGGCCTCACAGAGGATTCGAATTAGATTAAAAGGTTATGATCATGAATTACTTGATCAATCTTCCGGAAAGATTGTAGAAATTGTTAAAACAACTAATGCTCAAGTATCAGGTCCTATCCCTTTGCCAACTGAAAGAACAGTTTACTGTGTTCTCAAATCACCACATAAGCACAAAGATTCGAGAGAACATTTTGAAAAAAGAGTTCATAAAAGGCTCATAGACATTTTAGACCCTAAACCTAAAACCGTGGAAGCTCTCATGAAGATTGATCTTCCTTCAGGGGTAGATGTCGAAATTAAGCTCTGATACAAATACGGAGGTGTACAGAATGAGCGGTATCATTGGAAAGAAAATTGGAATGACCCAAGTTTTTAAAGATGGGAAAATGGTTCCTGTGACAGTAGTCAGGGCGGGTCCCTGTACTGTATGTCAAAAGAAAACCGAAGAAATCGATGGTTATAAAGCCGTACAATTGGGTTTTGAAAGGCAAAAAGAACATAGAGTGAACAAACCTATGAAGGGTCACTTCAAAAAAGCAGAAGTTGCTCCTATGAAATATTTAAGCGAATTTAGATGTGAAAATGTTGATGAGTATGAATTGGGACAAGAAATAACAGTAGCTATCTTTGAAGAAGGTATGAAAATCGATGTCGTCGGAACTTCAAAAGGAAAAGGATTTTCAGGAGTCATGAAACGATGGAATTTCAGCGGTGGTGAAAAAACTCACGGTTCTAAATTTCATAGAGGATTGGGTAGTACAGGTCAACATTCCTATCCCGCAAGAGTATTTCCCGGGAAAAAAATGCCAGGTCAATACGGAAACGAAAGAGTGACGATTCAAAATCTTGAAATCATCAGAGTCGATAAGGAAAACAACTTGCTCGCAGTAAAAGGTGCAATACCTGGAGCAAAAAACAGTATTGTTTACCTTAGCAATACGGTTAAATCATACTGAGATCAATCATATCAGTTTATGCTGAAAGGAGGAAACAATGGCTAAAATTAAGGTTCTCGACCTACAAGGACAGAGTACCGGTGAAGTTGATTTGAGAAACGACGTTTTTGACATCGAACCGAATCGCGATGTCATGTATCGATACATCAACATGCAACTCACCAATAGAAGACAGGGAACAGCTTCCACGAAGACCAGAGCAGAAGTAAGAGGTACCGGAAAAAAACCCTTCCCACAAAAACATACAGGCAGGGCAAGACAGGGAAGTCTCAAAGGACCACATCAAAGACACGGGGGTGTTGCATTTGGTCCTAAACCAAGAAATTGGAAAATAAAACTTCCTAAAAAAATGAAGAAACTGGCATTGAAATCAGCATTAAGTACGCGATTTAGAGAAGGCAATCTCATCGTTATCGAGGAGTTCACAATGAATGAGATTAAGACGAAGTCCTTTAAAAAAATCTTAGAAGCCTTGTCGGTTGACAAAAATAAAACTTTGATTGTTTTACCGTATAAGAATTCCGAATACGAAAACACAAAATCATCTGGAAAAAACATAAAGAAATCAAAGGTTATCATTGTTGATAATCCAGGAAACACAAACCAAAACTCAAATATTGATGGGCTTAATGTTTACGACATAATAAACAGTCAAAAGGTTATTATGACCAAAGAAACGATTAAAAAAATCGAGGAGGTGTTGGGTAATGCCAATTAAACTCCATACGAGAGATATTCTTATTCGCCCGATTATTACTGAAAGAACCACAGCCAACATGGAAAACAACACGTACACGTTTGAAGTACATAGAAATTCTAACAAAATGATGATCAAAAAGGCGATTGAAGATATTTATGAGGTAAAAGTCTCTAAGATTAACGTGATGAACTGTAAACCAAAACCTAAGAGAAGAGGTCAGTTTACAGGAAAAACAAGAAGTTGGAAAAAGGCAATGATCAAATTACAGGAAGGTTATACCATTCCTGATTTGGAAAACATCTATTAATATATAGAAAGGGGAGCTGAAAATGGGATTGAAACGATATAAACCAACAACCCCGACGAGAAGATATGCCATAGGACAGGATTATTCTGAATTAACCAAAAAAGAACCGGAAAAGTCTTTATTAGAACCAATAAAGAAAACTGGCGGAAGAAATAACAGGGGAAGAATTACTGTCAGGCATCACGGTGGCGGACATAAAAGAATGTATCGTATTATTGATTTTAAAAGGAATAAAGATGGTATTCCCGCGAAGGTTATGTCAATTGAATACGATCCAAACAGATCTGCGAGAATCGCTTTACTCTATTATAAAGATGGAGAAAAGAGATACATATTGGCACCCAAGAAATTGAGTGTCGGGGATGAAGTCATGAGTGGTTCAAGTGCCGAAATCAGAGCAGGGAATTGCAAATCCTTAAGAGATATTCCCGTTGGAACAATGGTACATGCTATTGAATATGTACCTGGAAAAGGGGCTCAAATTGCAAGATCTGCAGGTATATCTGCACAAATCATGGCCAGAGAAAGTGGTTATGCATTGTTGAAAATGCCTTCCGGTGAGCTGAGAAGAATATTGGAAACGTGTAAGGCTACTGTGGGTGTTGTTGGAAATGAGAATCATAGTAATGAAGTATACGGAAAAGCTGGAAAGAAGCGATGGCTCGGTATAAGACCAACTGTTAGAGGTATGGTCATGAATCCCGTTGATCACCCTATGGGTGGTGGAGAAGGAAGATCCAAAGGGGGCAAGCATCCACAAAGTCCTTGGGGAACCCTTGCAAAAGGTTATAAAACAAGACGCGGGAAGAAAGCATCCGATAAGTTTATCGTAAGAAGAAGAAAAACTAAAAAGAGAAGATAGTGGAAGGAGGTAATGCCTTTGAGTAGATCTTCTAAAAAAGGACCATTTGTACATCAAAAATTATTAAAGAAAGTACGAATGTTAAATCAAGCGGGAAAAAAAGAAGTTCTAAAAACATGGAGTCGATCATCAACAATCATACCTGAAATGGTAGGGCATACAATAGCAGTATATAATGGCTTAAAACATATACCAGTGTATATTAGCGAAAATATGGTCGGACATAAACTGGGTGAATTTTCATTCACCAGAAGATTTGGCGGTCATGCTGACAAAAAAGCGAAAGCCGGACAAATCGGTAAGTAGGAAAGGGGAGTTATAGTACATGGCACATCAAAAAAGATCAATTTATCATAGAGAACGAAAGGAACAAGCAGCCAAAACACCCGTGACCGAGGCCATAGCCACGGCGAAATATCTTAGAATCTCCCCGAAAAAGGTTAGATCCGTTGTAAATGCTATTCGTGGAGAAAAGATTGAAAGAGCGATGGATATTTTGGAATACTCACCTAAAAAAGGTGCTGCTTTTGTAAAAAAGGTTTTGAATTCAGCAGTTGCAAACGCTGTTCATAATTTTGAATTAGACGCTGACAATTTATTCGTTAAAGAAACATATGTGAATGAAGGACCAAGGTTAAAAAGAGTATGGCCAAGAGGTCGTGGCAGAGCTGATATACAATTAAAAAGGATGTCTCATATTACCGTAGTGGTGGGAGATATGACGAAAACAGTTGAAAACGACGAAAGAGAAACGAGGTGATTTGAACCGTGGGTCAAAAGGTACATCCCAGAGGGTTTAGACTAGGAGTTTCGGAAGATTGGCAAGCAAATTGGTTCGGCGGGAAAAATTATTCTGATTATCTCATCGAAGACGAAAAGATAAGAAAATTAATCAGAAATAAAAGATACCGGATTAAGACTAAAAGAGGTCAAATTATAGACTCAGACGCAGCGGTTAATGAGGTATACATTGAACGACCCAGTGCCAGTAAAGTCAAGATTTCCATTTATACGGCAAAACCGGGAATCGTAATAGGGAAAAAGGGGGCTGAAGTTCAAACTTTAAGAGAAGAATTGGAAAAGATGACTAGTAAGCAATGCTTCGTAAATATAAAGGAAATAAAAACACCCGAGACAGATGCCCTTCTTGTTGCCGAAAACGTTGCAGCGATGCTTGAGAAAAGAACTTCTCATAAAAGAGCGATGAAAAGAGTTATGAGAAATGCCATGAAAAGCGGTGCCAGAGGAATCAAGGTTATGGTTGCTGGTCGTTTGGGTGGAGCAGAAATCGCTAGGGTTGAATGGTATCGTGAAGGACGTATTCCGCTTCAAACATTAAAAGCAAAGATTGATTATGGATATACAGTTGCTAACACGAAAAGTGGAGTAATAGGTGTAAAAGTATGGGTATACACCTCTGACATGTAAACTTCACGGTTAGAGAGGAGGTAATTTGAAATGTTGATGCCCAAGAGGGTCAAATACAGAAAGCAACAGCGTGGTTCAATGACCGGAAAAGCAAAAGGTGGTACCAGTGTACATTTTGGTGAGTACGGGTTAAAAGCGCTCGAGGCTGAATGGGTTACAGCGAGGCAAATCGAAGCGTGTCGAGTTACAATGGTTAGAACATTAAAGAGAAACGGTAAACTTTGGATGCGAATTTTCCCTGATAAACCGGTTACAAAACAAGCCCAAGATTCAAGAATGGGTAAAGGTAAAGGTAACGTTGAGATGTGGGTCAGTGTTGTTAAACCGGGAAGAATCATGTTTGAAATAGGTGGTGTTTCAGAGGAGTTGGCAAAAAAGGCCTTAAAAAAAGCTTCAGAGAAACTATCTATCAAGACAAAGATAGTCCAAAGGCATGCCGTTGGAGGTGAATAAAATGAAGGCTAGTGAACTGAGACAATACACAGATGAAGAGCTGAACGAAAAATTGGAAGAAAAAAAGAAAGAGTTGATGAACCTTCGTTTTCAATTGGCGTTAAAACAACTTGATAATACGAACCTTATAAAAACATGCAAAAGAGATATTGCGAGGTTTATGACCATACTCACAGAACGAGAATTAGGTATCAAAAGATAAGGGAGGGTAGAAGATGCCCAGAAGAATTTTAACCGGCGAAGTCGTAAGTGATAAAATGGATAAAACAGTCGTGGTGGAGGTCAAAAGACAGATTAAACACGCTGTTACTGGAAAAAGGGTTAAAAAAACAAAAAAGTTCATGGCGCATGATGAAGAAAACAAATGCAAAATCGCAGATGTTGTCAGAATTATAGAATCCAAGCCCATGAGCAAACATAAAAGATGGGTAGTTCTAGAAGTAGTCAAAAGAGATATACTTGATGAAGAAGAAATAAAGGTTTTGGAAACTGAGGGAGGAGGAGAACAATGATTTACAGAGAAACCCTCATGAACGTAGCGGATAATTCGGGTGCAAAAAAACTCCTCGTCATTAACATCCTTGGGGGATCAAGAAGAAATTTCGGTACCATAGGCGATGTTGTCGTTGCATCTGTTAAAGAGGCTATACCCCATTCGAATGTAAAACAGGGTGAAGTTGTCAAAGCAGTAGTTGTTAGAACACATAAGGAAGTCAGAAGACCTGATGGAACATATGTTAGATTTGATGACAATGCAGCTGTTTTGATTGATAACCAAAATGTCCCAAAAGGAACAAGAATTTTTGGACCTGTTGCCAGAGAACTTAGGGAAAAGGGATATATGAAGATTGTATCCTTGGCACCAGAAGTATTGTAAAGGAGGTGCTCTTATGAAAAAACCAAAGCAGACGAATAAATTCAAATACATCATTAAAAAAGATGATCTTGTTGAAGTAATCTCCGGCCGTGACAGGGGTAAACGCGGTCAGGTGCTCAGAGTAATACCAACTGTATCAAAGGTGATTGTAGATAAAGTCAACATCGTAAAAAGGCATCAACGTCCAACTCAACAAGAAAAGAACGGTGGAATCATCGATACTGACCTACCGATTAATTCAAGTAAGGTAATGGTTGTTTGCCCGAGTTGCGACAAACGGACAAGAATCGGCTGGAAGATCCTTGATGATGGTGATAAGAAGCGATATTGTAAAAAATGCGGTGAATTAATTGATAAAGATTAATCTTCAAGGAGGTGTGCTCAGCGATTTATCCCTGTTAGGATAATCAGAAGCTGGGATTGAAAATGGCAAAAAAAGAAAAGACAAAACAAGAAAAACCAGTTCGAATTAACAGCTATTTAAATGAAATATACAGGAAAGAAATTGTACCCGCCATGATGAAAGAGTTTTCATATAAAAATCCATTGGAGGTTCCTCAACTGTCAAAGATAGTAGTCAATATGGGAATTGGAGAAGGTTCTAGAAATAAAGACTTGTTCAGAATACATCAAGAAGAGCTAAAGGACATCAGTGGTCAGAAACCGGTTATTACTTATTCTAAAAAGGCTATAGCCAATTTTAAACTTAGAAAAGGGATGCCGGTCGGGATAAAAGTGATATTACGTAATGGGAATATGGAAAACTTTTTCTACAAGATAGTAAATATCGTATTACCCAAGGTTAGAGACTTTCGCGGCTTGAATCCCAATTCTTTTGACGGAAGAGGTAATTATGCTTTCGGTCTTTCAGAACAAGTAATCTTTCCTGAGATCAGGCCTGAGAATGTCAAACGCATTCAGGGAATGGACATTGTTGTTGCGACAACTGCTAAGACAAATGAAGAAGCCAAAAAGCTTCTCGAACTAATGGGTATGCCCTTTAAAAGAGGATAATTAGGAGGGAAAGAATGGCAAAAAAAGCAATGGTGGAAAAGTGGAAAAAACCCAAAAAATATAAGTCACGACAATACAGTAGATGTAAGGTTTGTGGTAGACCACATTCAGTTTACAGAGAATTTGGAATTTGCAGGGTATGTCTGAGAAAGATGGCCTTAGAGGGAAAACTTCCTGGTGTTAGAAAGGCCAGCTGGTAATTGAAGGGAGGTAGTTACAGGTGTGGAGCGATACAATAGCTGATATGCTCACAAGAATTAGAAATGCAAACTCCGTCTTTGACGAAAGTGTTGATATTCCTGCTTCCAATTTGAAGAAGAGCATATGCGATGTACTTAAAGAAGAAGGTTATATTAAGGATTATAGATACATAGAAGACGGGAAACAAGGAATATTGAAAGTAATGCTGAAATACAAAGGAACGCGAAGAGAAAGAAAGCAAGTCATTAAAGGAATAGTAAGAGTATCTAAAGCAGGAAGAAGGGTTTATTGTTCAAAAGACAATATTCCTTCTGTTAAGGGTGGTCTTGGAATAGCGATTTTAACCACCTCCAAAGGTGTTATGACAGACAAGACTGCCAGAAGGCAATCTTCAGGCGGCGAGATTATCGCTTATGTCTGGTAATTCCAATTTGTTTACGGGAGGTGTAGAGAATGGCTGAAAAAAAAGTTATATCAAGGCTTGCAAAGAAACCTATACAAATACCCGCAAAAGTTGAAGTGTCCATAAAGGATCAAGCAATTTTTGTGAAAGGTCCAAAAGGTGAACTGAAAAGATCTTTGAATGATAAAGTTATTGTTGAGATTCATAATAATGAGATTACAGTAAAACCTAATCTTGAACTTATGAAAAGAATGAGTGAAGCAAAAATATTCAGATCTATGACGGGTACATTTTGCTCACACATAACTAATATGATTAAGGGTGTTACTGAAGGATTTAAGAAGGAATTGGCAATCGTTGGCGTTGGTTATCGAGCAGCATTAAAGGGAAATACTCTTAATATGAATTTAGGGTATGCTCATGAAATAAACGTTGAACCACCTGAAAATGTTTCTTTTGAAGTGCCAAAACCCAACCAAATTATAGTCAACGGTATTGATAAAGAAGTTGTCGGACAAATCGCCGCTAATATCAGAGGTTGGAGAATACCATTGGCTTATGGTGGTAAAGGTATAAGATACGCTGACGAAGTTGTTAGAACTAAAGTTGGTAAAAAGGTATAATCGGGGGTGAAAAAATGATTAATAAGAATGATAGAAAATACTCAAGAAGAAAGAGACATCTGAGAGTTCGAAAAAAGATATCGGGAACCCCTGAAAAGCCTAGGATGGCTGTATTCAGAAGCGAAAAACACATGTACGCTCAAATCATTGATGATTCTACACATCATACATTATGTGCTTCCTCTACGTTGAATAATGAATTAAAATCAACGTTGAATAAAACATGGGATAAAGCAGCAGCTGAAAAGGTCGGGGAAGATATTGCCAAAAAGGCAAAAGAGGCAGGTATTGAAGAAGTTGTATTTGATAGAGGCGGCTTCAAGTATCATGGAAGAGTCAAGGCACTTGCCGATGGTGCAAGAAATGCCGGCCTAAAGTTTTAAGGAGGGATTGTTTTGCCTCAGAACAGAACGAAAAATGATCAAGTTGAACTTGAAGAAAGAGTTGTGGATATAACACGAACGACAAAGGTTGTTGGTGGAGGTAAGAACCTTCATTTTAGATGTGTCGCCGTTGTTGGTGATAGAAATGGCACTGTGGGAATTGGAGTCGGTAGTGCATTAGAAGTTCCGGATGCAATCAGAAAGGCGATTTCAGATGCAAAGAAAAACTTAATAACAGTTCCCATAGTCAAAGGGACAATACCTCATGCAATACAGACAAGATGGACATCAGCCGAGATATTAATGAAACCTGCCGCGCCTGGTGCCGGAGTTGTTGCTTCAGATTCAGTACGAGCTGTAGTAGAGCTTGCAGGCGTTCATAATATTTTGACAAAAAATCTTGGATCTCGAACTCCGTTAAACGTTGTAAGGGCCACTTTTAAAGGTCTCAAAGAGCTTGAATCACCCGCTGCTATTGCCACAAAGCGTGACCTAAAAGTAAGCGAAGTATTTAAAGGTGCTAACAGAGGTGAGAAAAATGGGTAAGCTCAGAATACAATTGGTAAAAAGTCCCATTGGTTACAGGAAAGATCAGAGAGCCACAGCGCTGGCTTTGGGACTGAGAAAGATAAAATCAGTAGTTGAGAAAGAGGATTTGCCGCAAATACGAGGTATGATCAACAAGATAAGACATCTTGTGAAAGTAGAAGAGGTTTAGTCAACAATAAAGAATGGGAGGAGGTTTTTAGATGCCCCTTAAAGTAGAAGATTTAAGACCTACAGATGGTTCTATGAAAAAAAGGGTAAGAGTTGGAAGGGGTCCAGGATCCGGAAAGGGAAGAACAGCCGGAAAAGGACATAAAGGACAGAAATCAAGATCGGGTGCCAAGAGTAAGCCGGGTTTTGAAGGCGGACAGACACCCCTTTATGTGAGAATTCCCAAAAAAGGATTTAAAAATGTGAACAAAAAAATATACACCGTTCTTAATCTTGATGTTCTAGAGCAAAGATTTAACGATGATGATGAAGTTACCATAAACAGTTTACTTGAAAGAGGAATTATCAAAAAAACAATGGACGGAGTAAAGTTACTTGGAGAAGGAACAATCAACAAGAAGCTGACTGTAAAAGTCAATGCCTTCAGTAAAAGCGCAAAGGAGAAAATCGAAGCAGCTGGCGGCCAAATTGAGGTGATCTGAATTGTGGACAGCATTTAAGAATGCTTTTCGTATTCCCGAATTAAGAGAAAGAATCATATTTACGCTTTTAATGCTAATTGTTTATAGACTTGGCGTCTATATACCCATTCCGGGTATTAATTTATCAGAATGGTCGAACGTGTTTCAAAGCTTCCAGTCCGGAGCTGCCGGAGGGTTGTTTAGTTTTTATGATGTTTTTGCCGGGGGTGCTCTTCAACAGTTTTCGATCATGATGATGAGTGTTACACCTTACATTAACGCATCGATTATTCTTCAGCTTTTAATGAGTGTCGTACCAAGCTTGAAAGAGCTTTCAAAAGAAGGAGAAGAAGGCAAGAAAAAACTGGCCAAGATCACCAGATATTTAACGGTTGCCCTTGCTGTATTGCAGGGATTCATTCTCAGTTTCAGTATTTCAAGAAATCCCGCTTTAATTGTAGAAGGTATTGCACCATTCTTCTTTGTCTTTGTTTCAACAATCACGATTGTAGCAGGCACAATGTTTGCAATATGGCTTGGTGAGAGAATCACGGAAAAAGGTATCGGTAACGGTATCTCAGTGCTAATCTTCGCCGGAATTGTTTCAAGATTTCCGAGTTATATTGGTCAGGCAATAGTTGGACAATTGGGAATCATGGAATGGCTTATCATGTTAGCGGTGATGTTGGCCATGATCGTGGGAATTATATATGTTCAACAAGGTGAAAGAAGAGTTAGAGTACAATATGCCAAAAGAGTAACAGGAAGAAAGGTATATGGAGGACAAACCACTTATATTCCAATGAAGGTTAACCAGAGTGGAGTTATCCCGATCATCTTTGGACAAGCGATTATGATTATTCCTGCAGCTATTGCATCCATGTCAAACAGTCCCACTTTAGAACGATGGCTTGGTACAGGCGGATACCTTTATGTTCCTATCTATGCAGTTCTAATCTTTTTCTTTTCATATTTCTACAGTATTATCACATTTGATGTGCATGATGTTTCTGATAACATCAAGAGATATGGTGGGTTTATACCTGGAATAAGACCGGGAGCATCTACTGAAAAATATCTTTCGAGAATTTTAAACAAAATGACATTCATGGGAGCATTATTCTTGGTGATTATAGCTGTTATCCCTTATATTTTATCAGGGGTACTGGGTATTAATATATGGATTGGTGGAACTTCCGCATTGATTGCAGTAGGTGTTGCCTTAGACATAATCCAGCAGATGGAACAGCATATGATTATGAGAAATTACGATGGTTTTATGAAAAAAGGTCGATTAAAGGGGAGAAGATGATTGAATTGAAAAGATTAAATTTGATCTTTCTCGGCCCACCGGGAGCAGGCAAAGGAACAATTGCAAAAGATGTTGTGGAACGCTATGGCGTTCCGCATATATCGACTGGGGACATGCTCAGAGATGCAGTATCAGCAGGTTCACAGTTAGGTAACAAAGTGAAATCTGTTATGGAATCAGGTCAATTGGTATCTGACAAACTTTTGTTTGATTTGGTAAAGGACAGATTATCTCGGAGTGATTGTAAGAATGGCTTTATACTCGATGGTTATCCAAGGAATACCGATCAGGCTGAAGCACTTGATTCTATTTTACAAGAACTCAATTTGACATTAACCGCAGTTATCTTTCTAAATGTTTCAGAAGAAGAAGTAGTCAAAAGGATTAGTAATCGAAGGGTCTGTCCGAAGTGTTCCAGAGTATATAATTTGATCTCTTTAAAACCAAAAAATGACACAGTTTGTGATGATGATGGAACTCCTTTAATACAAAGGGAAGATGATAAACCCGAAACTGTCAGAAAGAGGTATAACATTTATATTGACAAGACCGCTCCCTTGATCAAGCTGTATAAAAACCGTAACAAGATCATTACAATTGATGCCTCAGGAACTGTTGACAAGGTCGATGAGATTGTGTTTAATACCTTGGAAGAGTTGAGGCATGAATAGTTTATGATAGCCCCGATAAATACTGAAAAAGATCCTCGATATAAAGGGTCAATACTCAGAAGGCGAGTGAATAAGGCGGGGGGGAATGAATGCCAAAAAATAACAGCGATGTCATAAAAATTGACGGTAAAGTGTTAGAAGCCTTACCGAATGCCGTGTTCAAAGTTGAGCTTGAAAATGGACATGAAGTAATTGCACATATTTCCGGCAAAATGCGAAAGAATTTTATACGACTCGTACCTGGAGACAGTGTGGTTGTTGAATTATCAATATACGATTTAACAAAAGGTCGTATTGTTTACAGAAAAAAGGCATAATTGAATAGAAGAAATCTGAAAGGAGAGTGTCTGCCATGAAAGTAAGAGCATCTGTTAAGCCAAGATGTGAATTTTGTAAGGTAATTAGAAGAAAGGGAATCGTAAGAATCATATGCAGCAGAAATCCTAAACACAATCAAAAACAAGGCTGACAGAAAGGGAGGTAAAAAGATAGATGGCACGTGTACTTGGGGTAGAATTACCCAATCAAAAAAAGGTATTTGTCGCTTTGCGATATATTTACGGTATTGGTCCCACAAGGGCGAATGAGATTTTGAGCAATACTGAAATAGATCCGGACAAAAGGGTGAAAGATCTTGCAGAAGATGAGATAAGAAAAGTAACTCAGTTCATTAACGACAATTACAAGATCGAAGGTGAATTGAAGCAAGATGTTCAAAAAAACATTAAAAGACTTGTTGAAATCGGTAGTTATAGAGGAAGAAGACACAGATTAGGCCTTCCAGTCAGGGGACAGAGGTCAAAGACCAATGCCAGAACCCGAAAGGGAAGAAAACCCGGAATAGGCCGTAAAAGAAAATGATGAATGGAGGGCTGTAAATGGCGATAAAGAAAAAGAAAGAAAAGAAGAAAAAAAAGAAACTACTATCT
>CAYUYU010000017.1:3968-23435 GCA_964449405.1 uncultured Thermotogaceae bacterium | reverse complement strand
GCAATGAAACAGAATATTAATGGGTTGTATTCAATGCTTATCGTTTTTGGATTCACCGGACTGATCGGTTATTTGGGCTATTTGTTGAGAAATAATTTATCCGGAGCTCAAATGGTAATGGTCCTCATCATTATAGGTTTTATCGGTATTTTTTTTGCGTATCCTCTTGCAAAAAAAGGCGTTCAAATTAGGTTGAAGAAAGATGATATCTAAAGAAAGATGTTAAAAAACCGTCGAAAAATAATTTTTTCGACGGTTTTTGATTTTTTTAAAAAAAAAGACGTGAATACAAAGATATAATAAAAATTCTACTGAAAAGATTGTCAATAAACTGACGGATATATTTTGTTATCCATAATTTTATAGTTGAAAAAAAAAAGAGGCATTCAAGCCTCTTTTTTTGATAAGGATTACTTCACCTTTTCTTTTAAATCTTTTCCTGCTACAAATTTTGGCACTCTTTTTTTGGGAATTTTGATCTCTTTTTTTGTTTGTGGGTTAATTCCTTTTCTTGCTTCGTTAACCTTTGTCTTAAAAGTTCCGAAACCTACAAGTTTCACTTCACCGTTTTCCGACAATTCATCTACTATCGTTTTAATCAATGTGTTTAAGAATTGTTCGGATTGTTTTTGCGTTGTACCGTTTGATTCAGCTAATGCTTTAATCAATTGAAGTTTATTCATAACACGACCTCCCAATGTATAGTTTTGTTGTCAGGAAAAACTTTCCCCCTTACAAGCTGATTATACCATTAACTTGGCGAATGAGGCAATTTTTATAAAAATCGATAAAAACAGTTGTAAAAAAAGGAGATTTTGATGTACAATAAGTAAATAGTTAATAGAAAACGGGGTGATGGATTGAGTCGAATAAAAAACATTAAGAAAGCATCCTGGGTAGGGTTTTTTGGCAATTTGTTTCTCGCTGTTATTAAGCT
Source organism: uncultured Thermotogaceae bacterium (assembly GCA_964449405.1). Taxonomy (GTDB): domain Bacteria; phylum Thermotogota; class Thermotogae; order MWEM01; family MWEM01; genus JASUTC01. The sequence continues at coordinate 22,498 of CAYUYU010000017.1, read as the reverse complement.
CATCACCGGTTTTACAACGGGAAGTTTAGCTGTTATTGGTGATGGGGTAGATAGTACCATGGATATCTTGACTTCTCTTTTAACTTTATGGGTCTCAGAAATAATTGATAAACCTCCGGATGAAAACCATCCATATGGGCATGGCAGAGCAGAAACTATTGCTACAAGAATACTTTCCTTCATTATTTTCTATGCCGGTATTCAATTGATTATTACTTCTGTTCGAGATATCTTTAGACAAGAAACTTCATCTATTCCCGGAATGATTGCCGTTTTTGTTACTTTGATTTCCATAAGTGTTAAAATCTTTTTATCTTATTACAAGTATAAGATCGGTCAGAAAGAAAAAAGTTCAATGCTGATAGCAGATGCAAAAAATTTGAGAAATGATATTGTTTTATCAGCAAGTGTTTTAATTGGATTGGTGTTAACCACTGTCTTTAAATACCCTATTTTTGATAGACTTATTGGTTTGTTTATTGGTATTTGGATTATCAAAGTTGCAATCAATATCTTTTTTGAGGAAAACAACGAGTTAATGGAAGGCTTGAATGATACAAAAATCTATTCTGATCTTTTCAAGGCAGTCTCCTCTGTCGAAAATGCGTTCAACCCTCACAGGGCAAGAATTAGAAAGATTGGTTCTTATTTTATTGTAGACTTAGACATTGAAGTTTCAGGAAACATAAGTGTTTTCGAAGGACATGAAATTGCCAAAGAGGTTGAGCGAATAATTAAGAAGCAATTTGATAACGTGTATGATGTTTTAATTCATGTAGAACCAATAGGAAATATTGAGGAAGAAACATATGGGATTTCATCAAAAAAATTTAAGGAGAAAATGGAGGATAAAAATGAGGGCTATTGATATCATACCTGTTGCAAAAGGAGAACAACCCGCTGATTTATTGATTAAAAATGCTAATGTTGTCAATGTTTTTTCAGGAGACATCAAAAAAACCAATGTTGCAATTTATCAAAAAAGGATTGCCGGCATTGGCGATTATTCAGAAGGTAAGAAGGTGATAGATTTAAAAGAGAAATTTTTGGTGCCAGGGCTAATCAACGCTCATTTGCATATAGAAAGTACAATGTTAGAACCAAGAGAATTTGCTAAAGCTGTTTTGGCGAGAGGCACAACAACAGTGATTGCAGATCCACATGAAATTGCTAATGTTATGGGATTGAAGGGGGTGGAGTTCTTCCTAAATTATACTGAAGGAATCCCCTTAAATATCTATTTTATGCTTCCTTCCTGTGTTCCGGCAACAGAAATGGAAACAAACGGAGCAAATGTGAAGGTTATGGATATGATTGGTTTTATTGAAAAGTATCCTCGGGTACTCGGGCTTGGAGAGGTTATGAACTATCCTGGGATATTACATCAAGACGAAAAACTTCTAACTATGATAGAGTTGTTCAGGCACAAATACAAAAAAATTGATGGACATGCTCCAGGACTTTCTGGGAAAGATTTAAATGCATATTCAGCAGCCTTTATTAAATCCGATCATGAAAGTACCACTGCTGAAGAAGCATATGAGAAATTATCATGCGGTATGCAGGTGTTAATGAGATATGGAAGTGGTGAAAAAGATTTGGAAAATTTGTTGCCGATCGTTAACGATAAAACTCAACCTTATTTGTCATTTTGTACAGATGATAAACATCCGGAAGATATTATCAATGGAGACATAGATGAAATGATTCGCATTAGTATTGACAAAGGAGTTGATCCCATAACTGCCTTAAGAATTGGTTCGATTAATACGGCAAGACATTATGATCTTCGTAGTATGGGAGCTATCGCCCCTGGATATAAGGCAGATATGGTTGTTGTATCCGATCTAAACAACTTCTATCCTGAGATAGTGATTAAGGATGCTAAAATTGTGGCAGAAAACGGAAAATGTGTTGCAACATTTCCACCTCCTTTGACTGATTTTAAAGAAGTGGTTAATACGGTTCACTGTCCGCTTTACAAGGCGGAGGATTTTCTGTTCAACCTCAAACAAGAGCGTGTCAATCTTCGTGGAATCAAGGTTTTTGGGGATTCAGTCTTAACAAAAGAGGTGATTGAATCAGTAAAGGTTGTTGAAGGTGAACCTGATTGTACCAATATTGATTTTGCAAAGATTTGTGTTGTCAACCGATATACAAAAGAAAAGCAATTTGCTTTGGGTTATGTATCGGGGACCGGAATGAAAAGAGGGGCAATTGCTTTATCTGTAGGACATGATTCTCACAACATCTCCGTTACCGGAAAAAATGAACGAGATATGGAATGTGCACTAAATGATGTCATAAAAAACAAAGGAGGAATGACAGTTGCCTTAAATGGGAATGTGATCGCATCCTTACCATTATCTATTGGCGGTTTAATGTCTACGGAGTCGCTTGAAGAGGTTTTGAAAAAGCAAAATCTGCTTCTAAAAGCGGTAAAACAAGAACTTGGATGTAGTTTGGACAATCCCTTTATGGCTTTGTCTTTTGTGCAACTTGAAGTAATTCCAGAATTAAAGATTACAAATCTTGGTTTGATTGATATAAACACTTTTCAATTTGTGCCGGCTGTCTTTTAATCGGTTTTGTTAGAATTTTGAATGCTTTTTGGGGTGAAAAATTATCATGGATCATATTATTAAAGAATTAAACAGTAACTGGAATCTGAAAGAACTTTCGAAAGAACGAACATTCCTCGCTAAAGTTCCCGGTAGTATCTTCGAAACTCTTATTGACCACAAGGTAATCGAAGATCCTTTTTACGGCACCAATGAAAAGGATTGTCAATGGGTATATGAGAGGGATTGGGAATATTCAACAACACTGAATATGGATGATGAATTTAAAAACAAAGACTATTGTCTCCTGAAATTTTATGGGTTGGATACATTCTGCGAAGTTGTTCTTAATGATCGAGTGATTCTTTTTGGAGATAACATGCATCGAACCTATGAAGTTTTTATCAAAACAAAAGAATATACTCTCTTGGAAGAGTGCGACAATCAACTTACCATTCGATTTAAAAGTCCTGTTAATGAAGCTCGAGACAAACTTGATCAGGCGGGATTAAATATAGATCCCAAGGTCAATCATCTTTTACCATTTGCAATACCTGGAGTTGAAATGATAAGAAAAGCCTATTATTCCTTTGGGTGGGATTGGGGCCCTAAGCTTCCTGATTCCGGTATTTGGAGGAAGGTTGAACTTCATGCTTTTAATGATACGTTTATCAAAGATGTCCAAGTACAAGTTGATATCGATTTTGTTTTAGGTGATGGCAATGGCAAGACCACTGCAGAGGAAGCTGAAATAACTGTTGAGACAGAACTGTCAAATTTTCAAAAAAATGAAGATAAGAAAATCGAGTATGAACTGTATGAAGACGACGTTTTTTTAGAAAGCGGAAAAATAAACGTTTTAGAAATGGGAGCAAGGAAAAAAATAATCATTAAAAATCCGAAATTATGGTGGACCCATGATCTAGGAAATCCCACTCTTTATCGTTTAAAAGTCAAACTTTTTAACGGGAATCAATTATTGGATGACTATGTTCGAGAATTTGGTATCCGTGAGATTCAATTGATTCGTAAAGCAGATAAATGGGGGGGGACTTTTTATTTTGAATTAAATAAAATCCCGATTTTTGCTAAAGGGGGAAATTGGGTGCCTTCTGATTCTTTTTTGCCAAGGGGAACAAGAAACAAAGTTTATGAAAAGGTTCTTGATGCTTGTGTAGAAGCGAATATGAACATGGTTCGAATATGGGGTGGGGGTATCTATGAAGAGGATGCTTTTTACTCTTATAGTGATCGCAAAGGATTGATGGTATGGCAGGATTTTGCATTTGCCTGTAGACCAACACCTGATTACAAAGGATTTGAGGAATCTGTTCGAAAAGAAGTTATCGACAACATCAAACGCTTGAGAAATCATCCTTCCTTGGTTATTTGGGTTGGTAATAACGAAATAGAAGAAGGTTGGTTGTATTGGGGTTTCGACAAATTTGTGCCACAATACAGACCCTTTTATACAAAATTATTTGAAGAAACACTTCCACAACTTGTGAAACAATACGATCCGAGTCGGCCATATTGGCCAAGTTCACCTTCTTCAGGAGGTGGATTTGAGGATCCTCAATCACCGGATTATGGCGATTCCCATTATTGGAAGGTATGGCATGAAGGATTTCCGTTGGAATCTTATCGAGAGTTTGATTCCAGGTTTATGTCAGAATTTGGTTTTGAATCCTTTCCTGAAATAAAAACGATTAAAACATTTTGTGAACCTGATCAAATGTATTACAACAGCAGAACAATGGAAAATCATCAAAAAAATCCTGCTGGTAATCAAAAGATTTTCGATTATATGCAAAAGCGGTTTAACATACCTCAATCATTTGAAAAACAATGTATTCTTTCGCAAATTACACAAGCAGAAGCAATGGAATATGGAGTTGAACATTGGAGAAGGAACAGGAATAATTGCCACTGTATGGGGGCACTTTATTGGCAAATTAACGATTGTTGGCCAGTAGCAAGCTGGTCCTCAATCGACTATTATGGTCGATGGAAAGCCTTGCATTATTTTGCAAAAAGGTTTTTTAATCCTTTCTATATCAACGCCTATGAAACGGCGGATTTTTTTGAAATCTGGTTTTGTAACGATTTACCGGTAAAATTTAAGGGAAGGTATGAATTGAAATTGATGAACTTATCTGGTGAAATACTCTATCAGAATGAAAGTACACTATTGGCATCCGGGCTTTTTTCGACTGTTGTGGAAAGGGTTAACCTTTCGGATATTGGCAAAGAACCAAATAATCTTGTTCTTTTTTTTAAGGCCTTTGATCAAACGGACAAGTGTGTTTCAGAAGGCTTTAAATTGTTTTCTGCTCCCAAAGAGTTAATTCTTCCAAAGCCCACAATCAATTATCACTTGGAGAAAAACAGGAATGATCATTCAATTATTCTTCAATCTGACAAGCCCGCTTTATATTGTTTAATTGAGTCAAGTAAAGCTTTGGTGTTCAGTGATAATTTTTTCAGTTTTGATGGTAAAAAAAAGGTAATCCATTTTGATTTTGTAGGTAAATTGGGTAGGAAAGATATTCAGATCCGTTCTTTGTATGATTTTCTAAGTGATTAAATATTTACACAAAACAGAATAATCAATTACTCCCATAATTCATTATCCTCCCTCAAAGTCCGTAGTAAAGCTTGGGAAATCATTGATTGCTTTACAAATTATCATGTTATAATCTTTTTGTAGTGAAAGGTTAAGGTGTAAGAGCTTTGAAAACAATTGGAATTGCAATTGGAAGGAATCAAATTAAGGGAGCGCTGGTAGATGAGAAAGGACATATTTACAACGAGATTTGGAAATTGTCTTATCTATCTGATACGCCGCAAAAGGCAATTGAGCAAATCTGTAATGTGATACTCGAATGTAAAGATACCGGTATACAAGAGGGCAGCAAAATATCAAATGTCGTTGGTATTAGTTTACCGGGTACTTTAGACAGACAGAACAGTGTTATTAAATATATTCCTCAGTATTCCAATTGGACAAATATCGATTTAAAAACGCCTATCAAGTCCAAAACAGGTTTCAATATCATTATTGAGAATGATGCGAGCGCTGCCACATTGGGAGAAAAGTGGTTTGGATTTGGTAAATATCTCGAAGACTTTTTGTTGATTACCATTGGAACAGGAGTTGGTGGAGGTATAGTAAGCAATAATCAACTCTTGACGGGAAAAGATGATTCCGGAGGTGAAATTGGTCACATATCAATTGAACCAGAGGGGAGAAGATGCTATTGCGGTAACAGCGGCTGTCTGGAAACCTATGCCTCCATAGAAGGGTTAAAGCATTTCTATGAAGAGGAGCAGGCTTCAGGACAGCCTTTTGATTTAAAAATGTTTTTCCATCAAGTTGCATTGGGATCAACTGTAGAATGTGATGTTTTAGACAACTATTTTAAAATGCTCTCAAGAGGATTGGCAATCACTGTTAGTTTAATCAACCCCAGTGCCCTGATCTTGGGTGGCAAGTTGTCTTCCTTTTTAGAATCTCATCTTTCCACATTAAAAAAACTGACAAATGACCAAGTCATCCCACCATTGAAAAACAGTTTCTTGTTGAGCGTATCTCCTCTTAAATCAGATGCCTATGTGCTTGGAGCTGCCGCCTTAGCTTTTGAGCTCAATCAAATCGTCATTTCAGCACATGAAAAACAAAAAATGAGACATAATATCTTAGAATTAAAAGAACTGGTAGAGAAAAAAACAATAGAATTGAAAGGAAAAGAAAAGCAGTTGCTGGAAAGTAATAAAGAGTTATCAGAACTTAAAGAAAAGCTAAAATTAGCGCTATGGGCTTCAGATAAAGCTATTTGGGACTGGAACATTGCAACAGGGAAGGTGTTTACCGATGAACAGTGGCTTAAGGATAATAACATAGCTATCCATCAATTTGACGGATCACTTTGTTCTTGGTGTAATTTGATTCACAACGATGATTTCAAGTCCTTTATCAGTGACTTGAGAAAGGCTGGATCAACCAACGAAAGTTCCTTCGAAATACAATATCGATTAAAAACTCAGGATGAACAATGGCTTTGGGTTTTGCATCAAGGTAAGAATGTCAATAATCTTCAAAAAGAAAATGTCTTTGACCAACACTTGATCGGTACGATTAATAATTTTTCAAAGCAGAAGGAGGAAACGGAAAAACTCACTTACCGTGCAAATTTTGATCCATTGACAGGATTACCAAATCGTACCCTCTTTACCGATAGGTTGATTCAAGAGATAAGACGTTCAGAACGCAACGAGGATTCATTTGCGTTATTTTTTATTGATATAGATGATTTCAAGAAGATCAATGATACATATGGCCACGACGTCGGAGATCAATTGCTCAAAAAAATTGCTGAACGCTTTGAGAAAAACAGAAGAAAAAGTGACACGTTTGCCAGAATTGGCGGTGATGAGTTCATTTTAATTGCATTGAACGTTAAGAATGACATTGATTTACAGAAATTATCCAAAAAGTATGGGTCTATGTTTATTATGCCATTTAACATTAATAATCAAGAACTAAAGATAGGTGCTTCTATTGGTGTTGCCGTTTTTCCTCAAGACGGTACTGATTCTAAAACTTTAACTTTATCAGCAGACAAAGCTATGTACCATGCAAAAAAAGCTGGTAAAAATAAAAGCTGTTTTTATTCAAAAAAAATGTCAACCACTTTTTTATAATGCTATATTAATCCTGTTTCTATTGGGATCAGGTAATTTTTCCGCCAGATTACCCTCTTTTTTCATAGCTTCCATCCAAGTTTCACGTAAATCAGAAAGATAATTTTTACATTCGTCAAGTATCGAGGTATCCTTTTTTGTGTTTGCCTCAAGTAGCTGTTTATACATGTAATTATAAAGAGCCCTAAGGTTTTCTGAAATCTCTCCACCTTTTTCCATATCGAGGGATACGTTTAATTCCATAATAATATCCTCAACTCTCATAATCTTTTCATTCGCAACATCATACTTTTTGTCGTTGATCGCTTTAACTGCTTGACCAAGAAAACTGATTGCGCCAGAGTAAAGCATTTCTACCAATTTTGCGGGATTTGCCGTATCAATAGTTCTTTCTGCGTAATCATTCTTCTTCTTTGGTGTTTGAATGACTTGCGAATTTTCAGGTGTTGTTGACTGATTTTTTACTCCGGGTTTTAAATGTGCATAAGTGGTATTGGAATGCATCGTATCACCTCGCTATAAACTATGATTTTTTCTGATTTAGTATGTCAGCAGCCTTTTTAAAGAGAATTTTGTAATATCTGATAGCCTCCGGAAGATCATATTCGATTAATTGTGAAAGTTCTGTCCAATTCTTATCAAATATTCTTTGATTCATTTTTCCAAGAGTATCTTGTAGTTTTTCTTTTTCTGATTGTAATTCGGAAAAATCGCCTTCGTTAGTACCGGTTAGCGCAAAAAGATTGGTCTTCATAACCTCAAGTGCCTTTATGCCCTCTTGAAGATTTTTCAAACCCTCAATGGATTGAGAACTACCTGAACTGATATTTTTAGCAAATGCAGGTAAGGCGTTTTCGAATTTATCAAAGTATTCCATTAAATTTGACAAAAGGTTTAAAGTGAATGGGATCAAGTCTTCAAAGGACATTTCAATCAATTCCCCACCCTCAAATGTGGCGGAAAAAATATCATCTAACTTTGATACTGGCACTTCCTTTCCGTTAATTATCAATTTTGAAAGTACTTTTCCATCAAGTTTGTTTTCATCATAAAATTCTTTAAAGGTTTTATATTTTTTATCATCAAATTGTTTTATTTCCCCATTTATTGTGGCTGTTATCATTGTCTATCACTCCTCTTCATAATTATCGGTAAGATATTTTTTTACTTTAGGTAAAGCTCTCAGAATCAGTGCGTTTGTTTTTGCATCTTCAAGTTTGTTATTTAGAGCAAGGTTTAAAAGTTCATTCCACTTGATTGTTATGTTGTTTAAGAATTCATCATCATCTGGATTTGATCCTGTTTGTTCCAAATTTAATGCCAAAAACAAAAAAATCTTTTCATTTGAAAACCCTGCAGTTGTGAAGATATGACCTAAAGGAATGAGATTTCTGCTTTCTAAACCTGTTTCCTCTACTAACTCACGTTTTGCACAATCGACAGGAGTTTCTCCTGCATCTTTCTTTCCAGCAGGCACTTCCAAAAGGACTTTCTCAATGGCTTTTCTAAATTGCTCCACAAGGTAGCAATTTCCATGATGGTCTATGGGCAAAATAGCAACAGCACCATTATGTTCAACGATCTCTCTTTCACTTTCTTTACCGTTTTCGAGAAGAACTCGATCGACACGTACGTTGATGAGTTTACCTCTAAATTTATAACTTCTGCTGATTTCCTTCTCAACAAGCCGATACATTCTAACCATCTCCTTTTGTGATAATCATATCACACATTATTGCTTTTAATTTGAAGCAACACACGGTGTTAAAAAGTTAATGTTACAAATTTTATAGCTAAACCATTAAACTTTAAAAGGGGCTACTTGACAAGTTTATGCAAATATGATATATTTCCATTCGTTGAAGGTGGTTGCCCCCTTAGTTTAACGGATAAAACAGTGGATTCCTAATCCACCGATAAAGGTTCGATTCCTTTAGGGGGTACCAGTAAAGGTCATATGCATTGATATAGAAGTAAGTTGTGGGGACGTGGTGCAGTTGGTTTAGCATGCCGGACTGTCACTCCGGTGGCCGCGAGTTCGAGTCTCGTCGTCCCCGCCATTTATAAAGATTCAACTGACTCATTTTAATGAGTGGGGACGTGGTGCAGTTGGTTTAGCATGCCGGACTGTCACTCCGGTGGCCGCGAGTTCGAGTCTCGTCGTCCCCGCCATTTAACTGTCTTCATTTTCTTTCAAGGAGAATTCATGTTTACAATTTTCCTGATTTCTGTGCTTTGGCTATCGTTGACATATCAATATGGTTTCGAATCTTTTTTTATATTGGTTGTTTTAGATTTTTGTCTGTTTTTAGCCAATAAAAAATTAGTAGTGGGGGACAAATACCCATTTAAAAGAAGATTAATTTTAACATTCATTTTCAGTTTTTTTGTTGCGTTTTTATCTTCTTTCAGAATTACTTTTATGTTGTTATTTCAAAAATTGCACAGAGGGATATTCGAAATTGTTTTGGAAGATGTGTCGAGATTAGACCAGTTTTTTTTGTCAACATCGATTACTATCGTTCCAAATACCATATATCTTTACAGGATCGGAAATGCTTTTTTGATTCATAAATTAGCTTCAACTGAAAAAGAAGCCCATGAGACTGAAAAGATTTTCTTTTTGACTAAGGAGAAGTAAAAAATCCTTTTGTTTTTTTATTTGTTATTAATAATGGTATAATCTGTTGGACCCTTTTAATTGTTCTCCAAACCCGAAAAAACAACTTCGATGATTTCAATAATTTTTATTAATCATAACTAGATCAACCATAAAAGAGAATCCACAAGACCAACAAACATCATATGTAATAATTCAACATGGAGGTGTTAGTATGAAGTTTTTTTTAGATTCTGCCATTATTAATTTGATAAAAAAGGCAAAAAATCTTGGACTACTTGATGGTGTAACAACGAACCCCAGCTTAGTTGCAAAAGAAGGTGTGACGGATTTTCACAATCATATACGAGTGATATGTGAAATTACAAGGGGTCCCGTAAGTGCAGAGGTGATTGGTGAAGACTACGACTCCATGGTAAATGAAGCGAGATATTTGGCAAAACTTTCTGAATATGTTGTCGTTAAGATCCCTATGACCATTGAAGGGATAAAGGCTGTGTCTACTTTGGAGAAAGAGGGAATTCCCACCAACGTAACCTTGGTATTTTCGCCTGGGCAAGTACTTATTGCTGCAAAAGCAGGCGCCAGTTATATCAGTCCATTTTTGGGGAGAATAGATGATATTGCATGGGATGCCATGGACATGCTTGCGAAGACTTTGGAAATTATAAGGAATTATGATTTCAAATCGGAAATTATTGCAGCAAGTATCAGACATCCGAAACATGTAGTTGAGGCAGCATTGATGGGGTGTGATATAGCTACAATTCCATACAAGATTTTGGAACAACTGTTTATTCATCCACTTACAGACAGTGGTATAGAACGTTTCTTATCAGATTGGAACAAATTAAACGATGATTTAAGAAAGGAATGATAGAAATTGATGCAAAAAAATGAAGAAGAAAAGAATTTAGAAAACGAGATTGAGTCAAAAGCAAAAATGGACATAGACACAGAAGAAAATCAAATAGACAGCGATTTAGAAGAAGATTTAGAGCAAGAAAACGATAGAAAAGATAATATTCAAGAAATGGATGTCGATATCCGAAAACTTAGTAATATGAATATTAGAGATCTGTACACACTTGCAAAAAAATATAAGATTACAGGTTTTACAAGAATGCGGAAAAATGAGCTTGTTTTTGCAATTTTACAAGCCCAAGCTAAAAATTTCGGTTATTTTTTCAACGAAGGTGTTCTTGATATTATACCCAATGAAGGATATGGATTTTTGCGAACGGGAAACATGCTTCCAGGGAATAACGACGATATTTATGTATCACAATCTCAAATCAGGAAATTCAGTTTAAATACAGGAGATATTGTATCGGGACAGGTTCGTGCACCTAAAGAAGGCGAGAAATATTTTGCGCTTTTAAGGATTGAAGCCGTGAATCACAGGCCGCCAGAGGAAATCTTTGAGCGTGTTGCTTTTGCTAACTTAACGCCAATTTACCCTCTTGAACAATTTCAAACAGAACACAATCAAAAAAATCTCAGTACACGTATCATAGATATTTTTTCTCCTGTTGGGAAAGGTCAAAGAGGATTGATTGTAGCTCCACCAAAAACCGGAAAGACAACGTTATTAAAAGATATTGCAAATGGAATCGCAAAGAATCATCCCGATACAAAAAGAATCGTATTATTGATTGATGAACGACCAGAAGAAGTAACGGATATTACACGTTCTGTTGATGCCCAAGTGATTGCTGCGCCTTTTGATATGCCACCTGAAAAACAAATCAAAGTTGCTCAATTGACACTCGATATGGCTAAAAGAATGGCAGAATACAAACATGATGTGGTTATACTCTTAGATAGTATCACGAGGCTTGCGAGGGCATATAACAATGTTGTGCCACCAAGTGGTAAATTGCTTTCAGGTGGTGTAGACCCCAAAGCATTATACGGACCTAAGTACTTCTTCGGTGCCGCAAGAAATATAGAAGAAGGCGGTAGTATCACGATAGTAGCGACTGCATTGGTTGACACAGGCAGTAAAATGGATGAAGTTATTTTTGAAGAATTCAAAGGAACCGGAAACATGGAATTGATTTTATCAAGGCAATTATCCAACAGAAGGATTTTTCCATCAATCAACATCAACCTTTCAGGTACAAGAAAAGAAGAGCTTCTCTTATCCGAAAAAGAGATAAAAAAAGTTTGGGTTTTAAGAAAAATGCTGGCCTCTATGAGTGAAGAAGAAGGTCTGAACCTGATCTTAAGAAAACTAAGGGAAACTGAAACAAACGAATTTTTCTTTGCCCTTTTGGATAGGGAAAAAACGAATTATTGACTTTTCAACCTTTATCATGTAAAATAGACTCGCTGACCGCTTCAAAAGGATTGGCAGAAAAGGCCGGGGTGGCGGAACTGGCAGACGCGCATGATTCAGGTTCATGTGGGAATTATTCCTGTGCGGGTTCAAATCCCGCCCTCGGCACCATTATTTTAGGATTTGCAGGAGGTGAATTCATGCCCATATACAGATATCGATGCGAAAAATGTGGTCACGAAGAGAAAAGATTACAATCGATCAATTCAGATCCTCTTGAGAAATGCGAGGTATGTGGTGGAAAAATGCGTAAGCGAATTGGTATGATTGGAATAAAATTTAACGGAAGCGGTTATTATGTAACGGATACCGGTTCTGCCAAAAAAACAACCACTCATCCAGGTACAGCGAAGAAAGAGACTTCAAAGACAGATTCAAAACTTTCTTCCACCGATAATTCACCAAAAGCAAAATCAGAGGAAAAAAAGGCCGTATAAAAAAAGACTCCCGAAAAGGAGTCTTTTTTTTTGGAGCGGCCAACGGGACTCGAACCCGCAACCCTCAGCTTGGGAAGCTGATGTTCTACCATTGAACTACAGCCGCTTTAAAAGCCTTTCTTAGAAACAACTTTATTTTAAACGAAAAATGTGTGAATGTCAAGTCTTTAACGATCACAACTACCATGACATGATTGACAGGAACTACAACCACTTTGATGCTCATTGCAAGTACTTTTTTCGACGCTTGAATGACAGGTGTATTTTCTTAACTTATGTTTACTCCAGACATCTAATTTATCTGTATTGGGTTTTTTAAGTCCCAGTGCCGAGCAGAATAATTTAACTGCTCTATCGGTGTTACAATTCCACTTTTTTTCAATCTCGGAAATTGTTAGTTGATTTTCAATAATTGTTTTACTTTTTGAATCCATAACCATTCCTCTCTTTCGTTATTTAGGAAGCCAAATATCAAAAGCGCTTGGTACATTGCTAATCGTTCTTGCATCCATTTTTACCAATTTGGTTGTTCCAAAGTTAAAGAATAAAAGATAGGTGTTTTCATAGTTTCCGCTTGTTATTTTAAAGTTTTTTGGTACGATGATCGTTTTATCTTCTATACTCACTTTGGGTTCTTTGTAGTAATAAAATTGCTCATCAGATAATCCTGGTGAAATATTTTTGCCAAACAGTGTTTTGGAATTTCCTTCAACCGAAACCCAAATGGGTGAGTTCCCACTAACAAAAACTCTACAAAAGGCCACATCTGAAAAATCTCCTTTTTGAGCAACATTAATAATATCATCCACACCAACAATATAGTCTTCAATGAGGTTGGCAGAAAGTACCGTTTGATTTAACCAGCCATTTGGTTTCAACATTTCATAAGTCTCATCAGATGTTTCTTTAATTTCTTGATACCAACTATTATATTTTTGACTCATGGCATCAAGTCTTGACTGCACAGATTTTTCAGTTTCGTACATCTTTAAAAAGGCAGCAATTGAGAAAAACACAGCTATCAAAACTAACATATAAACAAAAAATGGGTTTTGGATTCTTTTTTTTGGTTTTTTTTGTTTTTCAATAGTTATTTTTGGAGTTCTTGTCTTTTCTTTACTTTCCTTCTTTTTTTGTTTTTCAGTTTCTACTGTTTGAATGGGTTCTCCTTTAACATCATTGTTTTTTGAAATGCTGCTTTTCTTTATAGATTCAGAATTGTTTTTTGCACCTGGTCCGGGTATGTATACCATTTATCTCATCCTTCCTAAAAACCATTCCTGATAGTAGCTGAATTCTTTTTGATAAAAATTAAACAGGTTTTTAAAGATTTTTTTGCACTTTTGAATGGTGTTATCAACTTTCTTTTTCTTTAGATTTTCTTTCTCTGAGATTTCATCATAAGAATACTTTTCAAGGAACAATTCAAAAACTCTATACTCTTGTGGTGAAACTTCATTTTGTAATGCAATCATGGTTTTTTCAAGAATCATTTGTTCATTGTAAGGATTTTCAAATATATCATCTTTTTCTTTTGTGATAAAATAGCTTCCCTCTTCGTCTTCTTCTGGCTCATGAAAAATATCTTCAAAAGACGCTGATTCAGACAGCAACTTATTTTTTTTCCTGTTTAAATAGGTTAAAAAAGATTTCATCTCGGAATTGATATTCATCCAAGCAAAGGTGTTAAAATTAGATTTCTTTTCGCAATCATAATAAAAGATTGCTTTTAATAAGCCAACGTAACCGTTTTGAATTATATCACTTTTTTCAGCCCATACACCATAGTATTGTTGAGATAATTTATAAACCATGTCATGATATCTTTCTGCGATTAATTCTATTGCTTCTTGTGTACCAGTTTGAGCGTATTCAATCAATTTTTCAGTACGCAATTTTCTCAATTTGTAAATAATCATGATATTTTGGTTGAGGCGTTTTCGGAGTAAAAAAGTCCGGTGATTACTAAAATTCCGCCAATAATAGTTGTTAAATGTGGAATGTCTTTAAGCAAAATCCCCTGAGCTAAAGCTGTGATGATTGGAATTGTAAATAATGAATTTGTGGTTTTCCTTGGCCCGAGGTGCTTGATTGATTCATTCCAAAAATAATAAGCAATACTGGAACAAAAAACGCCCAGATATAACAAGCTAATCATCAAAGGTCCGTTATGAAGGGGATTGAAAACAATAGTATCAAAAAAGAAAAACTCGATAATGGAGGCAGGAATCAAAAAAACAAAACCCCAAAAAGTAATGGATTTTGTGACAGATAAGGTTCTGTAAAAATCCTTTGTTTGATTTTGTTGATGATTCAATTTTTCAGTTTCAATTAGATAGTGTGTGTACATAATCCAAGCAATCACAGCAAAAATGGTTAACAAATCACCTATTGGATTTACTTCGAGTCTAAATTGATCTCCGATAATGACTACTGCTACACCGAAAAAGGCTATGACTGATCCAATGATATTTTTCTTGTTGATCTGTAGAGAGGAGAAAATTTTGAGATAAAGCAAATTGAACATTGGAATGGTACTGATAATTAATGATACATTTGTTGGGGTGGTGTATTTTAAAGCCAAGTTTTCGAATATGAAATAAAAAGTTATTCCCCATAATCCGCATAATATCCGATATTTAAGTCTCCCATAGGGTAGATGATTTTTTGTTAAAATGATTAAAACAATCCATGCTATGAAAAAACGTATCATAGCCGTTAAGATTGGGGGAAAAGTTTGGATTATAACTGAAGTGGCAACAAAAGATAATCCCCAGAATATAACAGTTGACCATAAAAAAAAATGATATTTCATAAAACTCCCAATTTGACATATAAAGAGTGGGACTATAAGCCGGATTCTGTCTTGAATGGCCATTTATCTTTGCGGTCTACCCGGAAAGATGGAGTCGGGCAGCTCAGCTTTCCTGTTTGACCTTGCTCAAGACGGGGGTTACCAAGCCATCTGATTGCTCAGATGCTGGTGAGCTCTTACCTCACCTTTCCATCCTTGCCAAAAATGGCGGTTTGCCTTTCTATAGCCCTTACCAGGGATCACTCACTCCGATTGTTACTCGGCGCCTTGCCCGAAGAGTCCGGACTTTCCTCTGGCTGATTATTCCAGCGACTATTCGTCTCACTCGAATAATTCTTCATATGATTTAGAAAAAGATCTTTTGAATTGCTTCTTTTACCGCATGATTGTTGTTGCTTGAAACAACCATCTTACAGTGATCTTTGATGTCTCTGTATGCATTTTCAGTCGCGACCGGTAGTCCCACTCTCTTCATCAATGGCAAGTCGTTATAGCTATCGCCAATGAATACCGTTTTAGAAGCGGTTGTCTCATATCGTTCTAAAAGATGAGACAAAGCATCTCCTTTGGACACCTTGGGTCCAAAAAATTCAAGGAACCCATGATCATCTCTTATGGGTGATAATACATGACTAATCTCATTTTTGTGTCTGTCTTTAACGGTCCATAATAAATCCTTTAACTGAGATTCGTTTCCAATAATTGCTAATTGTCCAATCTCTTCTCGACTACCAAGAAAAGCATCCATTGATTCTACGAATGTTATCCTTTCCTTATTATGCTGGAAATATTGATCGAATGTTTTGCAGTTAGGATCATTCTTTTCTACAATTATATCTTTTCCGTCATTGGGATCAAAATCATGATAACCGGTATAACCAATAATAGTAAACAGATTATTTTTAGCCAAATGATAGATGTTTTTGGCTATTTGGCATTTCAAGCAGATCTCATTAATGACCTTTCTGGAAGGCATTTCGATGATTAGAGCTCCATTTTGCAATGCAACTAAACCGACAACATCCAAAATCTTTATATATTGATAAGCGGAATAAAAGCTTCTTCCAGTAAAAACGCTGAAAGCAACGTTGTGTTGACGCAGTTTCTTGATAGCTTGCAAATTTGAATTTGAAATTCTTTTTTCATCGTCAAGTAATGTTCCATCTAAGTCTGTGATAAACAGTTCGAACATACATCAACCCCTGAATATGAGAATCAATAACCGGTCTATTTAAACTGAAAATTCTTTGAATTTTTCTCCTGGTACACCACAAATCGGGCACTTTTCGGGTACACCTTCTTCTACAGTATGGCCACAAACCGGACAGATGTAGATTTTTTTTGCAGGGTAATCCTTTTCTTCTTCGGCCAATTTTTTTGCCCTTCTATACATATCTTCATGAATTTTTTCCGCTTCAAGGGCGTAATGTGTTGATCTTTGGGCTTCTTTTTCACCTTGAAATTTTGATACTTCGTTATATACAGGATACATCTCTTCTACTTCAAAGTTTTCCCCTTCAATACACTGTTCAACGTTTTCTGGTATGGATCCAAGTTTTTTCAACGCTTTAAAATGATTTTTTGCATGTACATACTCTGCATAGGAGATAGCCTCAAATAAATTGGCCAAACCAACTTTTCCTTTCAATTTTGCGTCTTCAGCGAATATTGCGTATTTCATATGTGCCTCTGATTCTCCGGAAAAAGCTGCCATTAAAAATTCTTTTGTCATTTCCTTCATACTATTCCCTCCAGTAAATAAATTTCAATCAATTATAACATGTAAATCTGTGTTATAATCCTTTAAAAGCTATCAGGAGGTGAAGCGCACTCAGCGCGTTTATGAAGAAAAAGATTTTAGGTCCTACTTTTGAAGAAATGCTCCATCCGGAAAAGATCGATAAAACAATAAAAGAAAAGGCTTTAAAAGCCATGAAGGAAGATCTCCTTGATCCTATAAACCTCTTCAATATCACATGGAAAGATCATAATAATAGAATTAGATATTTTGTCATGCCAAAAGAGATTACCGGTGTAGATGCCAATATCGTTATACTTTATGGAAAGGATTTTCCGACGGAAAGCCACAAGGTTGGCGCAACCTATTCCATTCTCATGGAAAAAGTTATAAGAAACGAGATTGATCCATTTTACAATACATTGGTTTGGCCTTCTACAGGGAACTATGGTATTGGTGGGGCCTGGGTAGGTTGTAGAATGGGATTTGATTCCATTGTGTTGCTTCCTGAAATGATGAGCAAAGAGAGATTTGATTTAATTCGAGAATATGGTGGCAAGGTCATACCAACTCCCGGATGTGAATCGAATGTGAAAGAAATATATGATAAATCGAAAGAATTAAAAGCTGAAAACCCAGAAAAAGTCAGAATCCTCAATCAATTTGAAGAATTTGGAAATTATCGGTTTCACTATTATGTCACCGGAAACACAATGCTTGAACTTAATGAAGAACTTCAATCAAGGGGAATCGGAACGGGTAAAATATCCGCGGTTGTTAGTTCCATGGGTTCTTCAGGTACGATTGCCTGCGGAGATCGAATTAAAGAAGAACAACCAAACTGTCTTGTGATCGGTTCAGAACCCATACAGTGCCCCACACTTATTAGCAATGGATATGGTGGACATGATATTCAAGGAATCGGAGACAAGCATGTTACTTGGATTCACAACGTGATGAATATGGATGCCATGGTAGCTGTAGATGATGTGGAATCAAAAAAAGGTCTGCAGTTTTTAACCGATCCGGTGGGTATGGATTTCATCTCCAAATTAGGTGTATCAAGTGAAGATGTAGAAAAGATGTCTCAGATATTTGGTATATCAGGAGTTTGCAACCTGTACAGTGCCATAAAAGCGGCAAAATATTATGATATGACGGAGAAGGACACGTTGTTCACTATCGCAACGGACAATATTGACCGATACAGAACGGTTATGAAAGAACTGGATAATCAATATGGAGAAATGGATTCCTGTGAAGCGAAGGTAAGGTATGAAATGTTATTTAAAGGTGTGAAAACCGATTGGGTAC
>CAYUYU010000017.1:0-3958 GCA_964449405.1 uncultured Thermotogaceae bacterium | reverse complement strand
GCTATCAGAAAAAGATGGCACAATTTAAAATACTACACTTGGGTAGAACAACAGGGGAAAACTGTTGAAGAATTAAATTACACCATGACTGATGAATTTTGGCAAGAACAAAAAGACAAAATTAAAGAAACTGATCAATTGATGGAACGGTATCGATCAATAGATTTAAAAAATGAGTGATTGATGATAAAGGAGCATTGAAACTGCTCCTTCATCATTTAAAAGTATCTTTGAAAAACTTCGGGTACTGTAGATATTCTGTTTATTAATCCAGCGTTTGTCCCTGAAAAGGCGAAACCATTTTTAAAATCTCCAATTGAAGCTGAGTATAAAGCTTTAGCAATACAATAAGGTGCCTTTCTAAAATCACAAGTGATAATGCATTTATATGGGCAATTAAATGGCTTCTTAACCCCCCTTTGTACTTCATCCAAAAATTCATTTCTAATCGCCCTTCCAGGCATTCCCACTGGACTGTTGATGATTTCAATATCTGATTCTTTGGCATTGACAATCATTTCTTTAAAATCCTGATGGGCATCACACTCCTGTGTGGCTATAAATGAAGTGCCTACTTGTATTCCATCAGTCCCTAAATCAAATAATTTATCCGATTCCTTTTTAGAAAAAATACCCCCACCAGTAATAAGTGGTATCTTTTTTTCTTTTATTGATGCGAGAAAATCCTTTATTGATGGAATTACTTCTTCAAGATAGTGATTATGTTCCGTTTCAAAAAAATTTCTTTTGAATCCAAGATGTCCTCCTGCTTTTGGACCTTCAAGGACAAAGGCATCAGGTAGTCTGTTAAAATACCTCATCCACCCCTTGATGATTACTTTTGCCGCTTTTAAGGATGATATGATAGGTACCAATTTAGTCTTTGATTCTTCGGGAACTAACCCGGGAAGTTGTAACGGTAGACCTGCACCTGAAAAAATGACATCCACACAGTTTTTAACGGCAGTTTTCACCATATCGTTGTAATTTGATAAGGCAACCATGATATTAACCCCTATGATACCATTGGTTTTTTTTCTAGCCTTTTTTATTTCGTTTTCAAGGGCTTTTAAATCGGCTCCTCTTAAATCATTTTGATAGTTTTCAATCCGAAAACCAATACCGGCAGTCCCAATTACCCCTATTCCACCAGCATTTGCAACAGCAGAAGCAAGATTGGACAATGAAATTCCTACTGCCATTCCACCTTGAACGAGGGGGAGTTTTGGTATTAGTCCATTTATATTCAGTTCTTTTATAATATCACTCTCCATTAAAGTATTGACTATTGGTCACCTCTGAAGTATAACATAATTTTTTTTATATTTGTACTCAGCGAATATGGTTCAAGTTTTTAAAAAAAATTAGTTAGTTTGGTATACTTGATGAGGGTATATTCTTTTTCTTTGAAATGTTTAGAAAAAGTTTCATTGAGGTAGAAAATATGAAGTTGAACTTATCATTTTCAAAATTTAGAAAATACAAAAGCACGGTGCCTGGTGATATCGTTATTACCGATGAAATGGAACCCCCCTCTATTAATTTGATTGATTACAATAAGGATCATTTAAATGCACAAGATTCCATCAAAAAGATCGAAGGATTTTCTGAAATTCCAAATGACATGATTAGGTGGATAGATATTCAAGGATTGGGTGATAAAAAGATTCTTGAAGATATTAACCATTATTTCAACGATATTCATTCCTCTTTCTTTTTTTATAGGCCTCTACGGAATGAATTTTGTTAATATTCCCGAGTTGAACACGGAATCCGGCTATTTTATACTCGTGTTTTTTATGATAATTATTGCTTGCGCGATGCTTTTATGGTTTAGAAAGATAGGATGGATTGGAAAGAAGCGGAAGAGATCTTTGTGATACTATTGTTGAAAATAACCACCGAAATTAAAAATTAAAGGAGGAAGAGATGGATAAACTGATCAAAGAAGGAAGGGATTTTTTGAAATCGAACAGATTCGAACTTTTGGCTCAAAAAATCGAAAGTGATCAAAAAAGAGGATTACAACAACCACCACTTGAAAAGCCTGTAAAAGAAGATGAAACTTTAATCGATCTTCCAGAACCCAATTATTTAAACCTAAACGAAAGGGATATTGTCAAAATCATTGAGAATAGAGAGAGCAGAAGGATGTTTTCCAAAGTTGCCATATCACTTGAAAAACTATCGTTTCTTCTATGGGCAACACAAGGGGTTAAGTCAATTATGGGGAATCATTACGCTACTAAAAGAACAGTTCCTTCGGCGGGTGCCAGGCATCCTTTTGAAACGTATTTATGGGTAAAAAGAGTAGAGGGTTTACAAATGGGTTTATACAGATACATAGCACTGCAACATAAACTGAGTTTAATCGTTGAAGGTGATTATACCAATGAAATGACAAAAGCGGCAATGGATCAGCAATTTGTTGGTGAGAGCGCCTGCACATTTGTTTGGGCGGTTATTCCTTACAGAGGAGAATGGCGATACCATATCGGTTCTCATAAGGCCATGTTACTTGATGCCGGCCATGTCTGTCAAAATCTTTATCTTGCTTGTCAATCCCTGGGCCTTGGAACCTGTGCCATCGCTGCTTATTTTCAAAAAGCTCTTGATGAAATATTTCAATTGGATGGGGAGGAAGAATTTTCAGTTTACCTGTCTCCCGTTGGTGTTTTGAAATAAATGTTCTATAGTTAATAAATCTTTTAAAAAGTGTTATAATAGAAGGGGAATGTTATTGGGGGAAGTGTTTTAAACACTTCCCCTTTGTCATCTTGAAGGGTATTTCAAGCATTTGGTGATGATTTGGGGTTATGTCTTGAATACTTAATAATGAGGTGATAAAATGAAAGTTGTGGAAATACTCTTTCCGGATTTGAGTACACCTTGTCAGTTACCCGTTGCGGGGTCCAAAATTTCTGCCGGTTTTCCATCTCCGGCGGATGATTTTATCGAGAATTCTCTTGACCTGAATCTCGAGTTGATCAAAAACCCCGCTGCCACTTTTTTTGTCCGGGTATCCGGTTCTTCCATGAAGGATGCAGGGATTTTTGATGGCGATATACTCATTGTCGATAGATCACTCCGCGCTACGAACCGGAAAATAGTGATTGCCATACTCAACGGAGAACTTCTTGTGAAACGCCTATGTATACGTGATAATCAATACATATTGATGCCTGAAAACAGACATTACTCGCCGATTTTTTTAGCAGATGACAGCGATTTGATTATATGGGGAGTTGTGACGAATGTCATTCACAAGGTATGAGGGAAACGGAAATCAACAACCGCTATTTAAAAATGAGTTTGTTGGAATACCTCGTAAACCAATGCCAAAGAAAAACCACAAGAAACATTATTGGATTGGTACTAGTGGTTTTTCTTACGATGATTGGGTTGGCGAGGTGTACCCAGAGCGACTTAATAAAAACAAATGGTTTGATTATTATTGCAGTCTGTTTAATGCCCTTGAATTAAACATGTCCTATTACAGATTACCTTCGAAAAAGGTGATTTTTTCCTTTTTAAACCGAGCACCAAAAGATTTCTTTTTGTCTGTTAAGGCTCATCAAACCATCACTCACAAAAAGCAAATGGATTTTGTGCCGGCGTTTAACGATCTGATGAGTCTAATTGGCGGCCATGGGATGCATGCCGTTTTACTGCTTCAGTTTCCCAATGCCTTTAAATATCAACGGGAAAATTTTGTATTTCTTCAGGGATTATGTGATATCTTAAATTGTAAAAAGGCTGTAGAATTTAGGGACGATTCTTGGAATAGCAGAGAAATCCGGAACTGGGCTCAGGATAATTCAATTCTTTTGGTATCGGTAGATGAACCGCGACTTAAGGGTTTGATGCCCCCTACGCTTGTTGACTGTAATGGTATGTACGTTCGTTTTCACGGGAGGAATGCCGCCAGATGGTGGCGTCATGAAAAGGCCTATGAACG
>CAYUYU010000016.1:0-23578 GCA_964449405.1 uncultured Thermotogaceae bacterium | reverse complement strand
CGCAACCAATTTCAATAAAGTTTTTCACACGATTTGGAGGTTTACTGAGCCAAAGCAACAAAACAGATGCATGATTGACTTTGTTTGAGTCATGTAGTGAAAATGTTGTTAATGGATTGTTTTTTAGAAAGACTTGAAAGGTTGCAAAATCTTCACTGCTTTTGTTGAAATACATGCGTTCTAATCGATGAAGTCAACTTCATTGTCAATAAGCTTGAATCCGTTCTCCATCCATTGAGAATTGCTTTTTCCCCTTATGGCATAACGGTTGCCACTTAATATAACGTTGTTGAAATAAACATTCGGATTTAAAATGTTCAAACCAACTTTTGAATCCTTAATAATACTTTCAATAGCACAAAGATATGCACTTTTGTCTACAAATATCCCCGTATTGGAAGCTGAAACCGTTACATCCCTCAGGTTTAAAGTGGATGCGCCGTTAAGACAAATGGCATCTTGAGTAGCAAAAATATTAACGGATTTAGCATCAACAGCTGAAAGTTTATTGATCATAAGCGATTTTTTTCCGCTAATGGTGGTATCACTTATAACTGAGTTTGTAAAGCCGTTCAAGTTCAACGCCGTTTGGGTTGCCTCTATCGAACAGTTGTTGATCTCCATTTGCTGTACGTTTGTGATATTGATCCCGTTCACAGTCTTCAGTTGTGAACCGCTGATTCTGAATACCTTGGCAGTTACCCCTGTGGCAAATGTGTTTGCCTGGATAATACTATCATCAAGAACAATTGTATCTGAATCCACACTATTGATAACCGTATCAATTCCTGTTACCGATATTCCTTGTGCCCGGAATTCTCCGCCATTGATGATATCAAATAATGTCAACGAAGCGTTATTTCCCAAAATTCGGGATTCGTTCAACCAAACGGAACCTCCGTTGATCTGTATGAGAGAATGAGGCGTGATTGAGGGTACCTCTTCATAGTTGATGGTTAGAACCCTTTCTTTAGACGATTTTGAAGGAATGCTCAGAATTTGCCCTTCCACTAAAATTGAACCGTTTTCAGTAAAGGATAATTCAACTCCCTTTTCAATACCCAGAAGTTTTTCCGAAGGGATATGAATCATTTTATCGATGGTATAGGGGGAATAAAGAGACGTCAACAAGGTGTTTTCTTGAATTTCACTTAAATCCGAAGAAGTTACTGGTCGATATTGTTCATTATAGGTTCTGATAGGATAAGATGGCGAACTTTCGTTACCGGCTTTATCAACAGCTGTAATCACATAATGTAGATACCTTTGTGGTGTGCTGAATTTCTTTCCTTCTACGGTATCCAATAGGGTGATGTCTTCTTCTTTGTTAAATCCGTAAACCTTGAACGTTTCCCCCTGTTCTACTTCTCCATTCCATTTAATGACATATTGATCACCTTGTTCCTTAAATGAACAGTCAAAAGGGATTTGAGGAGGGGTTAAATCGATGAAAATTTTCTTGTTGATTTCCCTCATGTTGTCGTTGTTATCTGCCAAACACAAAGCTAATGTATGTGTCCCTTCATTCATCATAGACACATCAACATCCAACCCTTCATCGTTTACTGGGGCTTTTTGGCCGTTAAAGGTTGCCTGAACCGTTATTTCCGAAGGTTTTGCCCAATCATCATAAACTGAAATCGGAATCTGAGTATCGTTATTGCCCAAAAAATCAGGAAGCGCATTCGCAAGATTTGGAGCCTCGTCAATGGTAGTATCGATGATAACTTGTACCTCTTTCGAGCTGTTCCCAGCATTATCATAAGCCTTTACTGCCATTTTATATTGCTCTCCTTGATTCGCCTTAAAAGTAAAACTGTCTTTTGTACTTGAAAAGGCCTTTGAATCCGAAGAGCTGGATAATACCATCTCATAACCCGCAACGTCTGTCGATTCTTCGTTGACAAACTTTAAAGACACTTCACCTGCGATGATTTCATATTCGATATCCGGGATTTTTGGTGGTGTTAAATCAACCTTAAATGTTGCTTCAGCTGGCGTTTTATCAGATAACCCAAATTCGTTAACAGCGGCTATTCTAACAACATATTCGCCTTCTTTAAACTGATTGGAGTCGATCAAAAGCTCGTTGGTCTCACAATCGCCTTCTAAGAATAATCGTTCTTGCTCATCTTTATTTTCGCCTTTTTCAAAAAAGGCATAATGATAGGTTAATTTTTCCGCGGGGGTTTTGTCATCTACTCCCGAAAGAATCATCCTGATTCCTGATTTGCCATAAACAGATTGCATTTGCTCGATGGAAGTATCCGGTGGTTTTAATTCGGATTCAGGTGCGCAGGCCGTTACGAATAGTATGATGAATAGGATTATTAAGTTGGCATATATCCGTTTTTTGTTAACTTGCATAGTCCCCCCTAAAGTCTTTCAGACAAGATTTATTATACAGGATTTTTCTTTAGAAGACAAATCTTTTCGTTTATCGTATCAAAATGGTACAATTATTCCCGCTTCCTCCATATCCTTAGGATTATTAAAAAAGGTCTTCACACTGCCTTCATAATAAAGGGAGCCCTTACATAAGACGATGAGTCTTTTTGCTTCCTTTTTCACCAAACTAATATCATGAGTAATAATATACACTCCTTTTCCGGTTTCTTCAAGTTTCTTGATAACGGATAAAACGTGTCTTCTTGAACGTGCATCGAGTCCGGCAGTGGGTTCGTCAAAAAAGAGATAATCAGGGTCCCACACGATGTTACTGGCAATTGCCACTAATCTCTGTTCTCCTCCAGACAATCGGAAAGGATTCCTGTTCATATAGGACTCAGTTAATCCTACTTTTGAAAGAGCCTGTAGCGTTAACTGACGATTGGGATTGTCGATGGCGAAATTTTTCAATGCAAATTCTATCTCCTCGGCCACGGTTGGGCAAAAAAACTGCGCTTCAGGATACTGAAAAACCAGACCCACCTTCTGCGAGATACTTAAACTGTTTCTTTTCTTTCCCGTGTGAAGACTATCAACCATAACCGCCCCATCTGTTGGTTCCAACAGACCTGCGGCGAGATTGGCCAAAGTCGTCTTTCCGGAACCGGTCCTTCCCATCAGTGCTGTGAGCTCAGCTTTATTCAGTTTTAAGCTCACATCGCTTACCGCTTTGGTTTCCATAGGCGTTTTTTTAAAGTACAAATACGTACATCGGTCAAAGAGGATCACATTTCACCTGCACTTCAGTTTCATCATTTCAAAAGTTTAATTCTTCAAATTTTACCAATTGGGGCAAGATTTCAGCAGTATCTCCACATCGTTCAACCTTTCCGTTTCTCAGAAAGATAATCCGATCTGTTTTTGAAGCTACTGCCATATCATGGGTCACCATTAAAACGGTTTTATTTGTTTGGTTTAAGTCTACTATCAGTTTAAAAACATCTCTTTGTCCTTCAGGATCAAGCATAGAAAGAGGTTCATCCAACAACAGTATCTCTGGGTCAGTCACAATGGACGAAGCGATGGCAAGTCGTTGTTTTTGACCCCCCGAGAGGAAAAGGGGATTTTTCTTTTCCAAACCTTTCAACCCGGTAAAAGCCATGACGTTCTTTAATCTGTTTGTCATCATTTCTCTGGAAAAACCAAGATTTTCCATACCAAAACAAATATCTTCCAATACGGTTGAGGCAATGATCTGGTTTTCGGGATTTTGAAAGACAAAGCCAATTTTCTTTCTGATCTCAAAAATCATGTCTTCATAACGTGTATCCATACCAAATATAGTTATTTTTCCTGAAGAAGGTAACAGCAGTCCTTCGATGAGTTTAAGCAAGGTGCTTTTCCCACTTCCATTTCCACCCACAACCGCGCAAAATTCGCCTTGTTTGATCTCCAGGTTGATTTTGTCAAGAATGACGATGTCTTCGTACTTGAATCGAAGGTCTTGAATCTCTATCAAAGACTTTCACCTTTCATTAACACGTAGAATTTGAGAAAATCTGTTTCAAAAATGTTGACCTTAAAGGGAAAATCGAGGGGTTGAGAACCGCGATATAAGATGTTAATTTCATGTTTGATATCACTGGCTATGGCATAAAACATCATTTCCAAATCCTCTCGAGAAACATTTTGAGAGGGGCAGCTGGTAGCCAATAACCCCCCTTTTTTTAATATCTTCAATGCTCTTAAATTGATTTCCTTATAGGCGTTCAACGCCTTCCCTTTCTTTTTCCTTGAATCGGTAAAAGGAGGGGGATCGAGTATAATCAGATCGGCTTTGTCATTTTCGATGTCCATTCGATGAAGATAGTCAAAGGCATTACAAGCATGGAAAGAAAATCCTTCTAATTGGGCTTGAAGTGCTGATTCTTTGATCAGAGGACCGTAAAGTGCCTCGCTGTCAATAAATTCTACTGCTTCTAAACCGCTTTTCAACAAGTTCAAACCGAATTGCCCATATCCGGAAAAGAAATCAAAAGCCCTTATAGACCTTTCTTGAAAAACCTTTCTAACGATAGTTGAAAAAAGAACAGCATTTTGCCTCTGCTCCAAATAAAAAAACGGATCTTCTTTGGAAAAAGGATTCAGCGAATACTCAATTCCGTTGAGATTAAATTTGTGAACATGGCCAATATCACCTTTAACCGATTTAATCAGCCCGGGTATTCCTTCTTTCTTCCTGCTTGGAGCGGTATTTCTGACCATCACTTTTGAAGCTCCCATTTCAACGATGGCATCAATAAACCAATCTAACAATTTGTCACCACCGGCTGTAGATGAAGACACACAATAAAGCTCATCATATCTGTCACAAGTCAATCCGCTTATTCCATCTGAAAGTCCGTTGAAAACCCTGCAAGATTTTTCATTGGACAAAAGGCGGTTTCGATAGTTCATAGCTGCCTTCAATTTCTTTTTCACAAACAGGGCATCAATTTTTTCGTTTAAACGTGTAATCAATCGGATGATGATCTTGGAATCAGCGTTATAATAACCCTTTCCCACAAACTGACCTGAATAGGTAAAGACATCGATGATCTCTCCCTTTTCGATTGTGCCTTTGACATCATCAATCTCATTTTGGTAAACGTATGGATGACCGTTGACAATTCTCCTTGATATGTGCTTCGACAATCGTGCCTGTTTTAACATGCTTCCAAAAAACCCCTTTCCACAAGCACCTGTAACATGCGCTGACTGACTGCCTGAGGCTCAAGTTCACCGGATATTTTGACAAACCGATGGGGATTTTTTTGATACAGCCATTCATAACCCTGGTGAACTCTTTGAAAAAAGGTGCCCCTTTCTTTTTCCAATCGGTCCAAACATTTGTTTTCAAGCCTTTTCAAAGCCTCTTCAACGGATATTTCCAATAAAAAGGTGATATCGGGATAGGTTTTTTTGATGGCAAAATCGTTTAGGGCTTTAACCTTTTCAGCACCGATTTCCCGCCCAAAACCTTGATAGGCCACGCTGGAATCAGCATATCTGTCTGCTATCACTACTTTTCCTTCGTTGAGAGCTGGAATGACTATTTCATCCGTTACCTGAGCTCTGGAGGATAAATAAATTAACAATTCCGCTCTTTCCCCGATGTCAGAGTCGGAATGGAGTACGATTTCCCTTAGCTTCTCCCCCAAATGTGTACACCCCGGTTCACGGAATTCAACAACTTCTTTACCTTCTTTTTGAAACGCTTGACGTAGCGTTTTGATCTGTGTGGTTTTTCCACAACCATCCAAGCCCTCTAAGGAGATAAAGAGTCCTTTTCTAATGTGAGCAATTTGTTCCAATTTTCTCCCCCATAATCGTTTTTAGAAGATTTCCGGGCTTAAAGAAATCAATTACCTGTATGGGCATGTTGTAGCGACTGCAAATGGAAAACGCTTCAACATCCATAATCTTTAAGTTCTTCTCAATGGCGTTTGAAAAGGTGAGGTGATCGAATTTTTTTGCGTTTGCATCCAACCTTGGATCGGAAGAAAAAACGCCATCAACCTTTGTTGCTTTGATGATGATCTGTGCTTTCATCTCAACCGCTCTCAAAGCTGCGGCGGTATCGGTGGTAAAAAACGGGTTACTGGTCCCACCCCCGAAGATAACAACCTCGCCTTGAGATAAGGCATCCTGTATTCTGTCATAGTTGACCTTTTCAGCCGATTGCAAATTGACGACTTGAGAAAAGATCCTGCAAGTCATTCTCCTTTTTTCCAATGAAGCCTTTAGATAGATAGCGTTGATATTTGTGCCTAATAAACCGATTTGATCTGCCATCTTCGGCTCAATTTGCGACATTTCCCTTCCACGAAAAAGATTACCCGCCCCAATAACGATACCCAAGGCAACTCTTTTTTCAAAAATCTCTTTGATTTCCTCCGTAAGATACCGAATGCTTTCTTCGCTGAAGCCCTTACTGCCTTCGCCAGACAACGCTTCACCTGACAGTTTTAAAAGGACTCGTTTGTACATATCTTCATCCCCTTTAAAAAAAGAGGACGTTTACCATGAGGTATCCCCCCTCACAAATAAACGTCCCTCTATATCATTAATGAGATCAGTCTCCTATTGAAACCCTCGCGAATCTTTTTACGGTAATTTTTTCTCCTATTTCTTTTGCACATTCATCGACAAGGTCTTGAACCGTTTTGCTTTCATCAAGTGCGAACCCCTGACTCAATAAGCATCTTTCTTCTTTAAATTTTCTGATCTTACCTTCTACGATGTTGGCAATGATCTTTTCAGGTTTCCCCGATTCTTTCATCTGTTCGGTATAAATTTCTCTCTCTTTGTTCAGAACTTCCTCGTCAATCTCATCACCGGAAACAAAATCCGGTGAAAAGGCTGCAATGTGTAAGCAAATGTTCTTACCCAGTTCATCAAGCCTTTCACTAACCTGATTGCTAAGTAATTCAACGGCAACACCAATCTTACCTGTGAAATGGGTGTAATCGTAGATTTTTCCAGTATCACTTAAAGAAAATTTGGCATAATCACCAAGCTGTATATTTTCTCCAATCTTAGCAACGGCCTGGGTAACCTCTTCTTTGTGTTTTTCAATAACATCATCGGGTATTGCAACTGCTTTGTTAGTTTCTGTAACATCTTTCTGTGTGTTTTCAGTCACAGACACTGCAAACGCTTTAAATTCATCAGTTCTGGCAACAAAATCCGTCTCGCACATAACGGCCAGCATGAATATGTCTTTGCCTTCTTCCGCTTTATTGCTGACTACAAGTCCTTCAGTTGTGGATCTACCACTCTTTTTTGCTGCTTTTGCAAGTCCCTTTTTTCTCAAAAAGCTAACGGCCTCTTCTATATCTCCATTGCTTTCAATGAGGGCCTTTTTGCAGTCTAAAACGCCTGCTCCTGTTTTCGTCCTTAATTCCTTAATTTCTTCCATACTTACGCTCATGTTCTAATCATCCTTTCTATAATCATTAAAATTCAAAGTTGCAGATCAGGTGTATTTCCCTTAACCGCCAGGGTATTATACACTATTTGACGGTCATTTGATACATATTCTTTTCTCTACCAAACCCTAAACGCCTCTTCAATAAATCGGCATCACACACTGTTAAACAATAACCGTTCTGACATATTCATCCATCGCTTCAATGGTACTACCGTGAAGAGTGGATAATTCCACATCTAAAGAAGATGGGATAATCAACACATTTTCTCCCGCCGGAGTCAGGGCTTTTGTCTTTATCTTATCGTTTAATCGATTGAATACCGATTCAGGTAATTCACAGCCCATACCACCAATGATTATGAAATCGGGGTTGTAGATGTTTGTTATGTTGGCTACTCCTTGTTCCATAAAAGACAACATGTCTTCAATCGTTTCAATGGCTTTCTCCTCTCCTTCAAGATAACGCTTGATCAAACGCTTAAACTGATTACGCGTGTCTTTTCCTTCCAATTTTCCGAATTCCTCATACTGTTTGATGATCATATCAATACCAATATACGTTTCTAAACATCCTCTGTTACCGCATCGGCATATGGGGCCGTTTTTATTGATACTCATATGCCCGATCTCTCCGGCGATGAAGTTGGTTCCCGTGTAAATAATATCGTTTATTAGAACAGCTCCGCCCACACCTTGTGAAAGGTAAAGATAAACCCCGTTTTTCAACTCCTTGATTGCTGGATTTACCGCTTTCTCACTCTTGAGTGAGAGTTTTGCCTCATTGGCGATCCTGACCTCTAAATTGAACTCTCCGAGCCGCTTTTTCAATTCCTCTTCCACCAGTATTCCCTTCCAGCCGAGATGAGGTAAGATATTGATTTGGTTATTTAAGCGATTGACGATACCAGGAAAGGAAAATGATATACCGAAAGGTTTTTTGTCCATTTGTTCGTATTCTTTCTTTATGGTTTGGGCTATTTGATCGAAAAAAAGTGAAGGGTTATCATGGGTGGGAAAATGCTTAAGAATTTCAACCGTATTATCCATATGACCCACTCCAAAAATCGTTTCTTCCACACTTGTGTGAAATGCAAAAACAGAGGCAGCTTCTTTCACAATTCCAAGTTTGATTGAATTTCGTCCGGGATTGGAAGTGGATTTTTTCCCCGTTTCAAATGCAAAATTCATCTCTTTTAAACTGTTGATAATATTGGTAACTGTAGACGGATTTAAGCCCGTTTTACCGGCGATTTCCCTTCGCGTAATACCGGGTTCATAACGGATCAGGTCTAAGATGATGATTTTGTTGGAAACTCCCATCTTAAGCGCATTAATCGATTTTGATTTCAAACCTTTCACTTCCTTTGTTATCCGATTAATCTGCAAGCACTGTTGTGTGATTCAAATTATCTTTATTGTATCATCTTAAAAGGTAATTTAAACAGGATAAAAACAACAACTTCTCCTGGTAAAATTAACAATGTTCATTCGAGCACAAGCCAAAAGTTGTCCACATGGATTAAACAATTTGGACAGTCGTAATTCAACTTTTCCTGTAATTGGGAGCTTTGACAACCCATAATCAATTTTGTCTGCGTTGCAGAGAAGTTGGCAATACCTCTTCCTATTTTCACCCCATCGGTTGTTTTGACATCAATGACATCTCCGAATTCAAAAGAACCATCGACACCAACCACCCCCACTGGTAAGAGGCTTTTTTTAGTCATCAGAGCCTTTTTCGCACCGCTGTTGATAATAATTTCACCTTTCGAACGCGAAAGAAAACCAATCCAGGCTTTTTTGGATGCAGGTGTCTCCAAGGGTTCAAAAACAGTTCCGGGATTTTCACCTTTAAGAAACCGCTGGATATTTACCGGTTGTCGTCCATCACAGATACAACTGTTGACCCCTGCGGCAGAAGCAGCCCGTGCGGCTCTTATTTTTGTTTCTATTCCTCCGCTTCCCCACAATGTTTTTCTCATCTTCTTCAATTTTATATCTGAGCTAAACACTTTGATGAATGTGTTTTGATCATCTAACAGGCCATCAACACTTGAAAGCAGTAATAAATAGTCACTTTTCCACCCGATTGCGGTCATGGCTGCCAAGATATCGTTATCACCAAAGGTAATCTCATTGGTGGATACGGTGTCGTTTTCGTTGGCGATAGGGATGAAACCCATTTCATTCAACCCGATAAGGGTGTTTCTCAAATTGAGAAATCGCTCTCTATGACCAAAATCATCCCGGTTGATTAGTATTTGTGCAACTTTTTTGTCGTACATATCAAAGGCCAACTCATACAATTTCATGAGTTGTACCTGACCAATAGCACAAAGGGCTTGTTTGATATACAAGTCCTCCTCTATGTTTGCCTTTTGAGCTTTCCCGTAACCTGCTGCCTTTGCTCCTGAAGTAATTAAAATACAGGTGTTTCCATTTTCGTTCAACCTTGATATGACGCGTGCCAACTCTATAATATAACCCTTATCGATTTCACCATTTTGTTTGATGAGCAGATTACTGCCCACCTTGATAACAACTTTTGACATCTTACCCTCTCACACTGTAATTACCATTAATGATGTATTTATAAGTGGTTAATTCCTCAAGAGCCACGGGACCTCTGGCATGCAATTTCTGAGTACTGATACCGATTTCTCCTCCAAAGCCAAATTGCTCACCATCTGTAAATCGTGTCGAAGCATTAACATAGACTGCCGCTGAGTCTATGGATGCCTGGAACAAGTTGGCATTTGCAAGGTCATTGGTTAAAATCGATTCCGAATGTTTTGTAGAATACCTCTCTATATGCTCTATTGCCTCATTAACATCCTTGACAACCTTTATCGCCAAGACAAAATCAAGATATTCCGTTTCCCAATCTCTATCATTAGCCGTTCTACACTCAATGATTTGCGCGGACTTTTTGCATCCACGAATTTCAATTCCTTTTGAATGTAACCTTGCGCGAAGTTTTGGCAGGAGGTTGTCAGCAATTAACTCATGCACTAGTACCGTTTCAACAGCATTACAGGTTCCCGGTCGTTGGGTTTTGGCATTATCGATGATATCAACTGATTTCTCGATGTCTGCATTATAATCGACAAAGATGTGACAATTCCCCACTCCGGTTTCAAGCACCGGGACGGTGGCATTTTCAACCACAAATCGAATCAATCCCGCTCCTCCCCGAGGAATGATCAACGATAAATATTCGTTCATCTTCAGCATTTGATTCACATTTTCCCTGTCCGTATCCTCACAAATCTCCACAGCTGATGGTGGTAGATTAGAATTGGAAAGTCCTCTTTTTATGGCATTGGCTATCGCCAAATTAGAGGATAAGGCATCACTGCCACCCCTTAACAAAACGGGATTACCACTTTTTAAAGCTAATATGGTGGCATCAAGGGTAACATTTGGCCTTGACTCATAAATCATTCCTATTGCACCGATAGGCACTCTTACTTGTATAATTCTAAGTGAATCTTTTATCCACGATTTGATGACTGTCCCTACGGGATCTGTTAAGTTGGCTACCATGGCACAAGCTGTAATCATGGCGTTGATTCTTGCTTCCGTGAGTCTTAATCTGTCAACTAACGCCTCGCTAACACCCTTTTCTTGGGCACGTTCAACATCGTCAGCATTGGCTCTGAGTATGGTTGGCATGTCTTTTTCGATTTGTCTGCCTATCTCCAAAAGGGCTGTGTTCTTTTCAGCTGTTTTCGCCATTCTTAGATTCTTTTCCGTGCTTTTTACTTGTTTTGCTTTTTTTGTGACTTCGTTCATGTTGTCTCCTTTTTGGATTCTTTCAATTTTCAAAAAAAATGTTTACACTGCAAAAAAGGCATTTTAGTGATATTTATTTGAAATTTCTTCATTTTCCCCTTTTATGGGCGGACATATCGGTCCGCCCATAAGCAAGAATAAAAGCAACTTCCATGTTTTTTTGTTTTTAACCCCCCTGGGGTTAAAAACGATAGAACTTGAACATCACTATAAATAAATTTGAGCGTAGCGAGTTTGCAGTTGTTAGGCTTTTGCGTATGAGCGAATCGGACTCCTTAAAGAACTAAGGTGACATTTTCCCAAAGGTAAAACGTCACGGTCAAACCCCGTAAGGCATTTGACACCGAGGCTCGTCAAGACAGGCACCTTGGTTCGGTCGTGTAAAATACTCCTACGAATCTTTCAGCAACAGCTCTTTATTCCATATCTTTGTAATGCAGAAATCCGAAAATGATAACCAGAATCGGAATAATAATCCAAAAGGTAACATCTGTTGTGAACAGATTGATGACAAACAAAACGGTATAAACAATCAACGCCCATCGTTTCATATTCCACAAGCCCATCAAAATGGCAATCTGAATCAGGTAGATGATCAGGGCGACTATTCCAACCAACGGGAAAGCTGCAATTACAGCGATACTTGCGATTATTCCGATAACGGCACCAATCATTCCAAGTATAACGGCAATTGTGATGATAATCGGTCTATTTCCTTTCATCTTAACGCCTCCTTTGTGTGTTTATACACATTCAAGCTTTTTCCATGATTTTCCCAAAAAGGGCTTGATTGTCCACTAACATTTTCCCCTTCATTAAATCATCCATGGCTTTTAGGTAATGTGCGTCTTCAACTCCCGGAATCAGTTTTTTTTGACACACGTGAGCAGAAACAGCAATATTTTGCATTCTTGCATCCTCAAGTTCTTCTTCAAATACCCGGATGACATTAATGTTTCTCCTTGCTGCCTCTTTTTCAATTTGTTCGTTCATAACTTGTTTCGCCTCTCTCAACCGCACATCCAACGGTTGCCAGACAGCATCGTAATACACCAGCACCCCATCATCTTTAAGAAAATCATTCATGGCTCTCAAGGCTTCATGTCTTTCTAAACTAGCAGCTAAATCAGCTTTATTTTTTCCGACAAGAGCCGAATAGACGTTGTTCCCAACTCGGATATGAGAGGAAACCATTCCTCCACGCTGAGCTAATCCATGAGTATCGGCACCGATGATGCGCTGCCCTGAATGATCGATCGCCCTTATAATTAATTCGCTCAACAGTCCGATTCCCTGACCGCCCACTCCGGACAAATAGATGTCAAATTTAGCCATTCGACTCACCTCTCTTGGAAGTTGGTTCGATCGCTTGAACCGGACAGGTTTGCATACACGAACGATCCCCGATGCATAAATCATCTTGCACCCACACCGATCCATCATCTGCAAGCTGGAATGTTGGACAGGCAAATTCACTGATGCATTCATATGTCCTGTTGCATTTTTCTCCAATTTGGACGGGACCTGGCAGTTGTCTTCCCGCTCTCCTTTGTTCACGTGTAAATTTCAACATGCACGGATGTTTGGCAATGACCACATTAAACCCATCTTTATTAACAGACTCTTTGACAGCTTCTGTCAGTTTTTTCTGGCTGTAAGTATCCACTTCGGTTATATCTGTTATTCCGAACCCTTCGAGCACTTGTTTAATGGGTATCTTTTGAGTAATCTCGTTAAAATTCCTGCCGGTTGCAGGATGTTCCTGATGGCCTGTCATAGCTGTTGTCCCGTTTTCCATGAGGATAAGTGTATGGTTATGGTTGTTGAATATGGCATTGATAATGCCCGGGATCCCAGCGTGGAAAAAGGTGGAATCTCCTAAGAATGAGACTATTCGTCTTGTTTGATTAAATAACCCCAATCCCGATGCCGTTCCATTGGAATGTCCCATACATAACAAAACCTGACCCATGTTATAGGGTGCCAAAGCACCTAAAGTATGACAACCGATATCAGCGACCGTAATATCGTTTTCATCCAACGCCTTTTTAATCGCGTAAAATGCCGAACGGTGACCGCAGCCGGGACACATCTGAGCCGGCCGGGGATCGATACCTGGCTTATTGGGATCATCGGCAACAGGTGCGGGAAAGTCCTTCCAGGTTTTCGCCATGACTGCCCTTACTTTGTCTGGTGTGTATTCTCCAATCCAGTCTTCGATATCCAATTTTCCGATGATCTTTGTCTTGATATGTGCGTCATAGGCAATTCGCTTTATCTCCTGTTCCAAATAGTCGTCTAATTCTTCCAAGATCTTTACTTCTTCGTGTTCTTTCAAAAAGTGTTTGATCCTATTTTCTGGAACTGGATTGACAAAGCCTAATTTCAAGATGTCAGGTTTATCCTCAACTTCTTCAAGCAGGTCTTTTAAGGAAAGATAGGGAACTCCTGCTGTGATGATTCCTCTTTTCTTTCCCTTTTGCGTGTCGATATTGATAGAGAACTTGCTTTTTCCGATATTAAAATCCGCATTAAAGCCCTTACTCCCTTTACTATTATCCTCAAAGTTGAAAACACTTTCATCAGAGATCTCTTTGACATAAGCCAGCTTCTGCAATGCCTCTCGTTTCATTTCCAATGCTTTTGAAGTCAAAGGAATATAAGGGCCGTTTTTCGGGGAAAATCGAGGTTCATCTGTTTGCGTGATATGTTGCATGCCTTTAAAGGCTACCTTTTCTTTGGCGTGACAAACGTGTGTGCTCATTCTCAGAATAACTGGCATCTTTTTTTCCTTAGAAATCAAAACGGCTTCCTTAAACATCTGATAAACTTCTGTAGGGGTAGCCGGTTCCAACATGGGAATATAACTGAGCCGTGAGAAGTGTCGGTTATCTTGTTCATTTTGAGAGGAGTTGGCTCCTGGATCATCACCCAGAATAATCACCATACCTCCAATCATTTCCATCAGTCCCAACTGGACAAATGTATCGGCAGCAACGTTTATGCCAACACTTTTAAAAAACACACAGGAAAGATGACCGTTAATGGAGGCACCAAACGCCACTTCAGTTGCCACCTTTTCGTTGACTGAGAATTCAAAATAGAAAGGTCTCTTCTCTATAGGGATGGAAGCAATGGCGTTTGCTATTTCTGGTGTGGGTGAACCCGGATAAGAGGAGACAACCCTTACACCCGTTTCTATCATGGCTCTGACGACAGCTGTATTGCCAATTACTATCTCATTAACCGGAACTTCGGATAATAAAAAATCGCCCATTTTCTTCACGATAATCGCCACCTTTCTTTTTTTGGCGAAACCTTTTCTTTTTTTAATGGTTAATCAGTTTTTTCCTACCATTGCGAGAGAACAAATCCGGATTCTTGAGGATATACTTGAATCGACTGATGATATTCATTGAGGTCGTGGACAAACTGCTCTACCCTCGGAGCAGCGTATTGATAAGCCTCTGAGAACGTCACCTTACCATCTTCATTCACATCAGCGTCAAAGGTATAATCAAACAAATCTTGGGGATTATCCACGCCCACATCACCTATTCCGTCTAACAGAAAGAATGAAAACACACCATTTCGTAGCGTTGCGTTTTCCCAACTTGATTGGTGAATATTTGATCCAGTCATCACATAGAACTCGGGCTCTTCGTTTCTCGTTGTATGACTGAAAGCATTAATGACTGAAGCATTAAATTGTTCATTTACCTGTTTAATTGCTTTTTGCAAGTCTCGACCGACAACAAGATCGGTGAAATTACCCGAGTTACAAGCATCAATAAGCACTACTTTTTTCCCGGGCAACTGTTGAAGCATGGTTCTCAATTCTGACATGTAAAGTCTGTAACCATCCGATAAGTACAGATAAGATTCGTTGTTGGCAAAACCACCATGTCCGGCATAAAAGAAGGTAAACACGGATTTCTCGTTTAACCCTTGAAGATTTGCAAGGGCTTGCTCAATATCCTTTTTAACAATACGATTAACAAGCAAATGACTCTCATAACCAAAAATGGTCGCTTCCAACGCGGTTTTCATATCAGATGCATCATTATCCGTCAATTGCAGATCGGATGCACTGTCATAATCGTTTATACCAATTAATAGACTTTTATGGGAATTGCCTACAGTGAAGCTCCACAATGAACTTTCCAACACGTTTTTTTCTGTTTTATAACCCACTACTTCCCAGTAGTACTTTTTACCCCATTCCAAATCTTCAACGGTATAATGATTAACCGTTATGGTATCAAGTTTTTCAAGATTCTCAGGTGATTCACCAAACCAGATCTCAAAGGTTCCAAAGTAATTAAAATGATCCCAAAACAGAGTTACCTGATCTGAAAAAACGCTGGTTTTGTCCCCAGGACTAGGATAAGCGATCTTTGGACTGGGAACGACACAGGATACCATGAAAAATATAGTTGCAAAAAACAAGAACACTACAAATAAACACCGTTGCTTTTTCACGTTTATCACCCTTTTCACAAACATTCATCTATTTAAAAAGGGTTGAATCTAATTCAACCCTTTTCAATTTATGTCTATATATTCGAGAACACCTACAATTATTCCGGTACTGTAAAAGTCCATTCTCCTCCTGTTGAACCATTTCCACCTTCCACTTTCCAGTTATATGTTTTCCCGCTTTCTACCTCTCTATCTACAGGAGGGGCTTGTAAATTTGTGGCAATCTCAGTGAATTCTGCATCAGTACTTTCCTTAAATAAAACTGTGAAGGGCTTAGCACGATTTTCATAATCCCAATAAAGGTTAATCTCTGTATGGGTTACATAATGTACAGATGGATAGCTTATATCCGGCCCAGGAACTCTACAGGAAGTGATTACGAAAGCACTTGCAAGTATCATAACAATTGATACAAACATCAAAATCTTCTTTTTCATTCTTCTCACCTCACTATTTTATTTTCTGTCTTCACTAACTATTATCTTCTTAAATTATATCACATGTATATAAAAAAATTACGATTTGGCCTGTATTTGTTATTTAGTTTCGCTTTCTTCAGGAAAAAAAAGCGCCGGCACCCTGGGGGAGTACCGGCTGAACTTATTACCCCTTGAGTTCTCTGAGTAAAACCAAAAAAATTATAACAAAGTTATCTATTCCCTTGAAAATTTTTCGATAAAGTGTTTCTAATCGTGATATATATTGTATAATAGCCTGTAGCTTATTGAATTGAGGAATGATCTTATGGGTAGAAAAACTAAGAAAAAAATGATATATCCATTGGTTTCATTGGCCATTATTAGTCTTATTGCCCTATCGATTATCACATCTACATATGGACCGAATCAAATATTAAAGGCCATGCGTTCATACCCTCCCTTTTTTTTGGTGGTCGCTTTTTTCATTTATACATTAAGATGGTTTGTGGAATCATTGGCATTCAGGATTTCTACAGGTAAATATAAACAGTTAACTTTTTCCCAGTGTTTAAAAACGGTTATCGTCACACAATTTACCAATATGATAACGCCTTTTATGTCTGGTGGACAACCTGCCACACTTTTTGTATTAAATCGATTCGGATTGGATATTGCATCTTCATTTTCTGCCATGTTCATCAAATCTATGATGTATCAATTTTTTCTCTCACTATCCGGCTTTGTTTGTCTCCTGATAACATTCAATACTTTGGAAAGCATTGCAAAAAATGCGGCAATAACCGGTATCGTAATTAATTTAGGCATTGTGATGGGCATTCTTACAATTGGGATAAGTGAATCAGCTGCAAAAAAGTTGATCAGCTTTATTATAGGCATCTTAAGAAAGGTAAGAGTAATCAAAAACAATAGAGAAACCCAGCAAAACATTTATGAGAACATCAAAAAATTCAACAATTCATTCAAAGAATTCCGTCAGGAAAAGAAACGACTACTATTTTTATTTATGATGACCGGATGTCAGTTTACTTTATTCAATCTTTGTGCTTTTGTACTACTAAATGGCTTCGGTGCATTTTCGACAGTCAATGTATTCGCACGTCTTGTATTAATTAACTCATCTGCACTAATCGTTCCTACTCCGGGAAATTCCGGCGGTGCTGAGGGTTTATTTGCTATCTTTCTTAATGCAATCTTACCTGATGGTATAATGGGAGCTGGCATTTTGATATGGAGACTCATCGTATTTTATCTCCCGGTAATCATTCTGGGAGTCGGGACGTTTTTTATATCAATTCGTCTCTTAAATGAAAAAGGAATAAATATTCAAGAGGAGTCTCAGTGAAGAATTTAACCGCTTATAAGGCATTAGGTTTCAACACATTTCTAATAATGGGAGCCATACACACTTACATCTCGGCTGTAATGCCCGTTATAAGAAAGACTCTTTCCCTTACATACAGTGACATTGGCGTCATCTATGCAGCCAATTCAATCGGTTTTTTAACTGGCGCCGTGATAACGGGGCTCCTGATTGATTTTATTGGCTCGAAAAAACCCCTCTTATTGTCCTTTTTTTTATTTCCCATCGGCACACTTTTATTTGCTTATGCTCAAGGTACCGTTTCACTCATCGCGGGAAACCTCATCATCGGTTTCAGTATTTCAGTGATGCAAATCTCAATCCCACCAATCAGCGGCCGGTTTAAGGGTAAAAGTGGGTCTCTGTTGAATCTCATACACGCATTTTTCGCAATGGGTTCAATGCTCAGTCCATTTGTTGCCTCTTACTTTATTTCTCGACAATTGCCCTACAGGGCTTTCTTTTTTGTTATCACCGGATATATTTGCATTCCTTTTTTCTTTTCAAATATCCTGAAAATTCACATATCTGAAAAGAAAAGGGAAGAGAGAAAAAATGCCTTATCAGGGGTGGGTGTTACACTTAAAAATAAGTATTTTTGGTTAATGTGCACAGCTGTTTTTTTCTATGTCGGTTCAGAGATCGGTGTCTTCTCTTGGGCACCCATTTATTCAACAGATAAAATGAACAACAGCGAAGAACTCTCTAGTATTTTGCCGTCCATGTTTTGGATCGGATTATTAATCGGCCGATTTCTTTCAGCCAAATGGGTGGATAAAGTAGGGCATTTGAAGTGGTTAATGTTGGTGACTCTTGTGGGATTACCCATCACGTTCCTTGCACAAAATCCCATTCATTCATATCTCTTTCTATCCATATTCATAGGTCTTTCAGGATTTATGCATTCATCCATATTTCCCACACTACAGTCACTGTTAGTCGAAACCATTGACAAGGGATTGGGATTTTCACTCTCCCTGTTCTCAGTTTTCGCTTCTTTTGGAAGCCTCACAGCGGGTTTTGTCATTGGAAAGATCAGCAATACCTTTGGTATCCGATGGGGTTATCTCTTTCCATTCTTCCTTTTCAGCGGAACCTTTCTCATGGTACTGCTCATAATCGTTCTAAGAAAAAGAGAAGAAAAAAGAGCTTAAAGCTTCTTCCACAAAGCTTCAGCTTGTTTTTTCGAGACAACAAATACCTCCTTTTCATCCAAATGGATAAAATTCCAATCTCGTAAAAGAAAATCACCATTCGCAACCACATCTTCTGGCTTGCAATTTTCCATGATGGCAAAATAAAAATGGGAAAGAAAATTATCACCATTCATAGGTGTGGGGGGCTGATAATCAAATATCACAAAGTCTGCTTTGTATCCTTTCTCAATTTTACCCACCTTCGTTTGGAGTATTTTTGATACGTAATTAGCGTTGTTCTTGAAAACAATCTCAAACAAGTCTTCAACTGAAAAAGCTGTTGGGTCATTTTTTATCAAATGCTGACTTAACAGTAACATCCTCATATCCCGTGTCAAATCAAAACCATAACCGTCGTTGCCAAGGTTCACCGGAATGTTTCTTTTGCTGAATTTTGAATAATCAGGCAACCCCACACCGTTATTCATATTGGACTGTGGGTTAAAAGCAACGCTTGAACCGTTTTGAGCAATTATCGGCAAATCGGAATCTTGAACATGCAAACAGTGCACCAACAGAGAACGACTGTCCAACAAACCGTAGTGTTCCAACCGCTTTATTGGTGAGATATGATATTTTTCTATGTGCAACTTGCCATCTTCAGGGCCCTCGCCCACATGAATGTGGATGGGCAACCCAATTTCCGCACAAGCTGCAAGCGTTTCATCTTTTAGTGTAAACGAGGCATGTAATCCAAACAAACCGGCTGCTCTTTCGGGATATTTCTCAATCAATGACTGAGCATCGAGGTTTTCTTCAATCGCCTCGCGTTTTGCCTTCTCACCATCGCGATCGCTGGTTTCGTAGCACACCACACCTCTCATGCCGGCTTCTTGGATGCAAGCTCTCACAATTTGAAACAAACTCCCCTTGATGGCATTGGGACTGGAATGATGGTCTACAAATGTCGTCACACCGTTTCTCACCATCTCCATAGAAGCTGTAAGCGCACTATAATAGACATCTTCAAGTGTAAGCGCTCGATCCAATAGCCACCATAATTGCTCCAATAATTCCTTGAAGGTCACAGGATTAAACGGACTAAACCCCATACCTCTGGCAAATGTGGAATAGATGTGCGTATGTGAATTTATAAAACCCGGCATGAGTAACTTCCCGTTGCCTTCAATCACCTCTACATCTATCTCCTGACAACGCTCGTCATCTTTGAAAATTTCTATAATTGTGCCTTGCTCAACAAGAACACTCCCGGTAAAGAGATCTTTCGGATCGCAACCGGAAAAAATCATAAAATCCTTAAAGAGTTTTTTTCTTGACACTATGCTACACCTCCATAATGGTTCTTTGCCTTTCCGGTAGAATCACGCCAAAAACAATTCTAAAATTGAATACAACATCTCACTGCCAACGGGTATCAATTCATCGGAAGGTAGGAAGTAAGGACTATGCAATCCATGTTTTTCTTCCTTAAGTGTTCCCAGCCAAAACATGAGGGATGGATACTTCTTGGTGAAAAAACCAAAATCTTCTCCCGTCATGGCATACTCGGTTTTAACCGTTTTGTATTTTTTTCCCAACTCGTGATTGACCCTTTCAAACAATTTGGGATCATTTCTAACCTCCGGATAGAAAGCTCTTTTTTTGACACTTACTTCCACACCGGTCGCCTTTTCCACACCCTCTCCAATCAGTTGAAGCTGCTCAAAAAACGCACTGCTTTGATCCATATCCAATGATCGGATACTGCCTTCAATCCCTGCATTCTCAGGAACGATATTCATAACGGATCCCGCACGGGCTTTCCCGATTGCCAATAACAAAGGTTTTGTTTGAGGTATTGGAATACTATCAGCTGCATCCAAAAAAAGCCTTAAAGCATTCAATGCATTTTTCCCCTTTTCAGGAGTTGCTACATGGGTGGGTTTCCCATGAAAATCTACAAATAATTCCATAGCAGAAGCAAACAACACATTGTTGTTGAACGCAATGGTTCCAAATTCAAAATCATCGCTAACATGAAGGGCAAAGGCATGTTGAATTGAATAATCATCAAAAAAACCGGTGTCTATTGTCAGTTTTGCCCCTCCTGCTCCTTCTTCAGCTGGTTGGAAGAAAAACAATAGATTTTTATCCGGCTTTTTCTCACAGATCATTTCAATCAATCCGTACAATATGGAAGTATGCACATCATGGCCGCATGCATGCATTTTACCGTTTTTTGATTCAAATTCCCAGCCAGTTTTTTCTTCAATTTCAAGCCCATCAATATCTGCTCTGAAAAGAAGATAATCACCTTCATTTACTTTGTATTCAGCTATCAAACCTGTATCTAACGGTTTATGAATAGTGATATCCGGAAACTGACCAATCTCTTGTTCCAGCATTTTTGTGGTTTCATATTCTTTCAAAGCCGTTTCAGGGTTCATATGCAACTTGCGTCTGAGTTCTATTGCATTCACGATAAACCTCCTACCCTATATCAATTAGATTCATTCTATCTTTAAATTCACTTTCAATAAAATCTCTCAGTTGGGGATGGTCATTTAACTCTGGATCGCTTTTCAAAAGCTTTATCGCTTCAGAACGCGCCAAAATAAGCAAATCTCTATCATCAATAAGATCTGCCAATCGGAATGAAGGAAGACCATGCTGTCTGACTCCCATCACTTCACCGGGACCTCTGAGCTGAAGATCGTATTCTGATAATTCAAAACCATTTGTATGCGAAGCAAAATAGGACAATCGTTCAAAATTACCCCTGGATTTGTCAGCTGTAATGAGAAAACAAAATCCTTTCTGCTTGTTTCTCCCCACCCTGCCTCTCAGTTGATGCAGTTGAGCCAATCCAAATCTTTCCGGATGTTCAATCACCATCACTGTAGCTGAGGGTACATCTATCCCAACCTCAATAACAGTCGTCGAGACTAAAATATCGTACTTCCGGTCTATGAAATCCTCCATGATTTGATCCTTTTCATCCGTTTTCATTTTGCCATGAAGGAGTCCCACACGATAATCACGGAAATAACTTTCCTGCAAAGACTGATACATGGAAGTAGCATCTTTTAAATCCAAGGCCTCGGATTCTTCCACAAGAGGATAAACAATAAAGACCTG
This sequence comes from uncultured Thermotogaceae bacterium, assembly GCA_964449405.1. Taxonomy (GTDB): domain Bacteria; phylum Thermotogota; class Thermotogae; order MWEM01; family MWEM01; genus JASUTC01. Next base: position 1,867 of record CAYUYU010000016.1, on the reverse strand, counting down.
TCCGTTGTTATCGATTTCTTTTTTTAAGAATGAATAAAGTTCTTCAGTCTTCTCCTGAGGGAGTACCATGGTCCGAACGGGTTTTCTTCCAGGGGGCATTTCATCAATGGACGCAATGTCCAAATCACCGAAAACGGAAAGAGACAACGTTCGGGGTATAGGAGTGGCTGTCATCACTATGGTATCCACTTGGTCACCTTTTCTAAACAGCGTTTCTCTTTGGCGAACTCCAAATCGATGTTGTTCATCTATCACCGCAAGTCCTAACCGCTTATAATCAACATCATCCTGTATTACAGCGTGTGTTCCTACAACTATATCCACTTCACCATTGGAAATCTTACCTTTCGATTCAGTCTTTTCTTTCAGTGGTGTTTTACTAATTAATAACCGCATTTCTACAGGCATCCCTTTTAAAAATTTACTGATATTCTGAAAATGCTGTGTGGCTAATATGGAAGTGGGAGCCATGATACAACACTGATAGCCGGCTTCTATCACATCTAACATCCCAAGAAGTGCCACGATCGTTTTTCCCGACCCCACATCACCTTGAATAAGTAAATTCATCAACGATTCCTTTCTCAAACCAGTTCTTATAGTTTCAAACACCCTCTTTTGAGCATCAGTCAGTTGAAATGGTAATTTTTCCAACAAACTATCTACAAGTTTACCCTTCGACACTTTGGGGGTTTTTTTCAATTTGGCTTCCTTTCTTCTTTTTGCAAAATAAGTTGCCATTTCAAAGTAAAAGAAATCATCGAACTTTATTCTTCGAATGGAATCATTTAAATGCAAATTACTCAAGGGCAAATGAACACCATAGATCGCATCCTTAAGATCTGACAATCGATGGTCAACTTTAATAGTCTCCGGTATATGATCGGCTAAGCAAGCTGAATAAGATATATTTGAGTCAATGATCCTTCTTAATTGAGAATTGTACAAACCTGAGGTAAGCGGGTATATCGGATAAATTCTCCTGGCCATTGAATCCTGATTCACCACTTCAAACTCTGCTACGTTCATTTCTCTTGTTACCAACCCAGTTGACTTAACCTTTCCCGTCGCTGTAATTCGCTGCCCTTCTTTAAAGATCTTGTTTAAATAGGGTTGATTAAACCATTTCAATGTGAGAACTCCTGTGTTATCCGTTAATTGGACCTGAAGAATATTCATTCCTCTTTTGGTTCTTGTTGCCTTAACACTGTGAACGGTTCCTATTACTGTGATCTTGTCTCCGGGTATCACTTGCCCCAAAGGAAATATCTTTCTTCGATCATCGTAAACACGTGGTAAATGAAATAATAAATCTTCCAAAGTATAGATATCAAGGGAATTAAAGAGCTTTCCTTTTTTTGGGCCTACCCCACGTATTTGATCAATATTCTTCTTCAACCCGGAACAATTTGCAGGCGTATTCAAAGGCTTTGGGAATAAATACTCACTTTTAAGCTTGTCCAACATCACAAAGGCATTCTCAATTCGTTTTTCCTGCCTGTTTTTATCCAGTTGATTGAACCCCTTATAATGATTGGCGAAAAGTGTGATCTTTTCTTTAACGCCATCATACTCTTCAAGTTCCTTCACATCAATCTCATGAAGTGTATCAAGAATCTGTCTATGTAGATCCTCACGAGATGACTCACCCTGACGAATTCCCTTGAAAAGCCCTTCAATTATTGAAATCCATTCTTCTAATATAATCATCCAAACATCCCTCTTTATTTCATCTCAAGTGATTATAACATTCAGATACTTTTTTTCTGATCTAATATATCCTTTATATCCTTTTTCCTCTATCATTAATACACCACAAAAAAAGGACATTTCCGACGAATCGAAAATGTCCTTTGAGAAACAAATG
>CAYUYU010000015.1:0-24398 GCA_964449405.1 uncultured Thermotogaceae bacterium | reverse complement strand
ACCGATGAGTGAGGCAGAGAAGAACCGGATCGCAAACAAGGGTGAAGAAGAAAAAGAGGCGACAGAGAAAGAAAACGCTACAGAATGACATAAGAAAATGAGATAAGAGTTGGAGGAGGAAATGACATGCCTAAGATGAAGCCGAGAAAAAGCGCTTCAAAGCGATTTAGAATCACCCGTACGGGAAAGATTATGAGAAACAGAGCCGGTAGAAGGCATGAAACCGGAAAAAAAAGAAACAAGATCAACGTGAGGCTTCGAAAACCTGCGACGGTCAGTGAAGGCAGAAAAAAATCGATAAAACGAATGCTTGGCAAGGCATAAGTACGAGGAGGATACAATATGAGAATTAAACGAGGAGTTTTAAAAAAGTCCAAAAAAAAGCGATATTTAAAGGCCGCTAAGGGCTATCGCGGTGCAAAAAGCAGAAGAGTCTCATTAGCAAAGGAACAATTCTTTCGTTCCGGAGTATACGCCTTTGCCGGCAGAAAACAGAAAAAACGAGATTACAGGAAGTTATGGATTGTAAGAATCAACGCCGCCGCAAGAATGAATGATATAAAATATAACGAACTGATTCATGGATTGAAGGAAGCTGGTGTAAGGATTAACAGAAAAATGTTATCTGAATTGGCGGCCACTGATATGAATGCCTTTAAAGCCTATGTTCAAATAGCCAAAGAGGCCTTAAACTGAGCAGTTCTTATTGATGCATTTAACAGGGCGTAGTTCAGATGGTAGAACGCTAGGTTCGGGACTTAGAGGTCGGGAGTTCAAGTCTCCCCGCCCTGACCATAAGGGATTCATTCGAAAATGAATCCCTTTTGTTATAAGAGGACGAACGATTTAACACGTTGTGTATGTAATCATTATGGAGACTCTTTATGAAAATATTGAAATTTTTTGGTTGGGCTTTATTAGGGCTTTTTGTTCTTTTCTTAGTTCTGCTCATAATCATGGCTGTTTTTGATTATACAACGGATGATACGGAAGTCAAAACCGTTGAAAGAAAGACAAACCCCATGACAGAAGACTGTATCAAACTCTTTTCTGCCTATTTGCAAAAAGAAAACGGGATCACAATATTGGAAGAACTGCTTTCAAACGCCGTCGATTCCGATTTGGTCCTGTTTCAAAACGGGGAAGAAGCCCTTAGTAAGAAGATTGAATCAGAGTTTGAATTCCATAATGTATATTTTTCATTTACCAAACGTTCCCCTGTTTCTTTTTCTTCAGCCGGAAGGGTTTCTTTTATGGACTTTTCGGGAATGTACTCCTTGTCTTCATTCTCCCCAAAAAACGTTCGAAAACTCTTGTTACCGACGGATACTAACTGGTTTAATTCACTTCTGTCTCCCACACCTGCGCTCCAGATTCTTGAATTTGAAAATAAAGGCAAATCATTGTATGTTATCAATTTAGATAATGAGATGTGCGGCCAAATGGAATCTCAGGAGATTAACACCTTACGCCTTGACTACATCAAACACTCTATTATTGAAACTTTCCCTCAAGATGCCTGTATTGTCATTGCTGGAAATTGGCAAAATACCTTTCCAGGTCAATCAATCACCAAAGAGGAAGGGAACGGGAATGATAACCTAATCCCTTCAGATTGGACAAAGACAGGGTGGCAATGGGTCTATCACCCCGAAGAAATGAGTGGGTACGGCGTATTGGTATCCGAAACAATTCAAATCGAAAACATTGAGTTTCTATCATCTGCTTCAGAAAATTCTCCAACAGCCATTTCCCTTCTTTTATGCCTTGAATGAGACAAAAATCCGGCTGATTCAACTTGAACAATTCAAAAATGCTATAATACAAATCGATAAACAACGAGGTGAAGCGATGTTTGAAGATCTCTTTTATGAAAGTAAATGTGTGAATAAATATAAGAGAAAAAATGAATGGGTATTGGAACTCTCATTCACAAAATTTTACCCAGATGGTGAAGGCGGTCAGTTGGGAGACCGCGGTGATATTAACGAAGTTCCCGTAATATCCGTTATAAGAGATAAAGGAGGAACTATTCTTCATATGATGGCTGATGAACCGGATATAAATGAGGGAGATAAAGTCCAATGCCGGATCTCCGGGGATAACCGATATGATATCGCTCAACAGCATACGGCTCAACATCTTATTTCTGCCAATTTTGACAACGATTTGGGTGTGGAGACGGTTGGATTTCACATGTCGGAGAATCATACCACCATCGATTTGAACACCGCCGATTTATCCGAAGAGCTACTTGAAAAAATGGAAAAAAAAGTCTTTCAGCAGATTACCGATTTGATCACGGTGGATCTTTTGACTATCCCCATAAAAGACATTCATAAATATCCTTTGAGAAAAGGGATGAGTGAGAAACTCGTGGGAGTTGATCAATTGCGAGTTGTCAAGATTGGGGATCTGGACTATTCCCTCTGCAAAGGTTTTCATTGTGAAAATACCGGAAATATCGGCATGATCAAGATTTTTAAAACCGAAAGTTTGAAAAGGACTAAAAAAAACGAACAGGAGCAAACCACTCGTATCTATTATGTCGCCGGAACACGCGCATTGAAAGATTATCAGATGAGTCATCGGATTTTAAAAGAAACAACGGAGTTTTTATCCACCTCAAAAGAGGAATTACAGCTACGGTTGAAAAACCTTATGGATGAAACCAAAACCGTTTCTAAGATGAGTCGGAGATTATCAGAATCATTGGCCAAAGAGATGTATCAGAACATTCAAACGAGAAGTCTGAACGGGAAGAGAAGAATTGTCAAAGTCTTACCGTCAGAAGAGAGTGCAAAAGGACTTTCTAAAGAAATTATGAAAGAGCCGGACACTATTGCAGTCTTCTTGTTTGAGAAATCAAAACATAACGGATTTAACATCATTTCAACCCACGAGAAAATCAATGCTCAAGAGATCCTTAACTCTCTTAAGGAGAATTTGAAGATCAAGGGTGGGGGGGATTCAAACATGACCTTGGGTGTTGTTCATGGCAATTTAGAGCAAATCAAAAAAGAAGCAGAAGAAATTATAAATAAATATTGACAGTTGAGGGGGTACTAATTTTATGAAAAAAGTAATCATTACCGGGATTTTAATCGTATTTCTCTTACCGGTGGTCTTTGGATTGCAAACGGGGATCATTTTTAACGGCGATTTGCAATCAGACAACAACAGCTACATCGGTTTTGTGGCAAGAAGCCAATTTGGTCTTGGCGGATTGGAAATAGCTGCCATGCCAAAAATAGGTCCTGAAGTGGATTTTACAAGTTATCGTTTTATCATATCACCATCCATTGGTTGGGGAACACCGGAATTGAGAATCTTCGCAGGTATTACCCCCGACATTGAGATTAATGAAGGCAAATTTGAATTTTCTCCAACAAAATGGGGAATTGGAGCCGGATCCACCTTTGCAATTGCAAGAAATGTGATCGGCTTCTTCGAATTTTTTGCCGTTTTTGATCTTGCCGGAAACAGTGAAACGGAGGGCTTTGCTGAAAACACAATGCTCAGCGTTGGAATTACTTATAATTTTGATGTTGGTTTTTAAAAAACAGATTTTAATTGGCCTGGAATGAAACGCTGACCTGTAAGCGCAAAGGGTCAATTCTGTCTGGGATGTAGAGTAATTTAAGGTTTTTAACGACGATATTTGCGAGTTCGGGCGAGACGGCGCTGGAGATGTTTACAAGCGTGTTCACTGATGACCCGGTGATGTACAATTCCACTACAACTTGTCCGGTTACCGCTTCTTTTCTGATACCAGGTCTTGAAAGCAACACTTGATAGTCTTGTTGCAAACCGGCTTTAACGCTGTCTAAGTTTGGAATGTTGTATTGTTCCAGGGCGTTAAGATCAAGAATTTGAGCGTTCTGCGGGTCGTTTGTTGATGATTGGGCTAACGAAAACAACACATCGTTATCAATGGTTTTCTTTGCAGGGAGCGCAGCTTGTATCTGGTTAAAATCGAGCGTTTGTTCTTCAAAGATACTTTCGGGTGCGTTTAAAGATTTTTGCTCCTCTTGAACTTCAAGGGTTTTAATCCCGGAAGTTACACCTTCAACCTTTTGGGTTGGTTTGACCTCGAAGGTTTTTAAGGCTTCAAAGAGCGGATCGGGTTTCCTGTTAACTACCTCTTCAACGGCAGGGGGTGGTTCTGGTTTAGGTTCAACCGGAACTTCTTGAGACTCTTTTACTTCCCTCTCCGCTTGAGATGTACTCATGTTTATGTTCAGAGAAAGGAGCTCTTCTTTTTCAGTTTCATAGGGAGATGAATTGATAACAAACAACAATGCCACGATTAGGAGTACTTCCACAATGGCGGCCAATATGCCGGATACGATAAACTTTGGTTCGATTCCCTTCTCCTGATAATAATTCCCTTCGATTGTAATCCCCTTCTATCGCACTTGAATATTGATGTTCGTAATGTTAGACAGTCTTAATGAATCCAAAACCTTCATCACTACACCGTGCGAGGCCTTTTCATCAGCTGAAATAACGGTGACAAAGTCATCACCGGTTTTTTCTTTCCTCTGTGCAGATGCAAGCAGCTGCTCAAGGGTGATTTCATTGGAATCCAAAAAGATCCTGCTATCACTATCTACGGTAATCCTGAATATTTCAGGTGTTTCTACCACTTGTTCGCTTTCCGTTTCAGGCAAGGTGATGTCGATTGCCCTATCATTTTCCAAATCAAAAGTAGAAGTGAGAATGAAAAACAACAACAAAATGAACAAAATATCGATTAATGGTGTGATGTTGATGGATATACCTTCATCATAATCGTGTTTGGCCATTGCCTTATAACATCCTTTTTGTCGGTTCTTTTGTTTTTAAACACTCCATCACGTAATAATCAGTCAAATCATGTCGGATACTGGTTGCCATCTCTTTGATAACTCCGATCAATATACTTAAAGCGATCGCCACGATCAACCCGGCAATAGTTGTATAAAGGGCTTCTCCTATTCCGTGAGCCAGTTCATCGGCGTATCTTAACCCTTCGGTTCTTTCTATGGTGTTGAAAATTTTGATCATACCGGTAGTTGTTCCCAAAAGTCCCAATAAAGGGGATATGGTGGCAGCTGTTGTAATGATTCTAAAATTTTTATACAACTTTTCACAATGCAGTCCAACGATCTCTTGTATCTCATCGGCATTTCTTGAACGCGTTTTGTTGATCTTTGAGTTTAAAGTAGTTAAAAAGGCATTTTCTGTTCCCGTTCTCATTCCCGACTTGATGGATGAAAGCATAATCAGTCGTTCAAAAAAGAAAAAAAGGCCCACCGCTGCGGTAACAAATATGACAATGATGATGGGTCCCCCAGTTTTGATGATATCCAGATAAGACATAGATTCCCCTCCGTTCTACGATTCCCGTTCAAGTTTCTGCAATTCATCTCTCAATTTGGCGGCATCTTCAAATCTCAATTCAAGTGCCGCTTTATTCATCTCTTCTTTGAGTATTTCAAGATAACTCTCCTGTTCCATGGTTTCGGCAACACTCAAGAGTTGTTTTGTGTTTTCGCTGATTCCTTCGTACTCTTCCTCTTCCTCACCCCTAAATTGGGCAAACATGTCTCCTTCTATCGCCTTTTTAATGGTTTGAGGGGTGATGTTGTGCTTTTCATTATATGCTAACTGAATCTCACGCCTGCGTTGTGTGACTTCCATGGTCACAGCGATAGCCTTTGAAATTCTCTCACCATACATGATAACCTTACCGTTGACATTTCTTGCCGCACGCCCCACAATCTGAATCAGGGTGGTCTCATTTCTCAAAAAGCCTTCTCGATCCGCATCCAAGATGGCCACCAAAGAAACTTCCGGTAAATCCAGCCCTTCTCTGAGCAGATTAATCCCCACCGCCACATCAATTTCGCCACTTCTCAGTTTCTTTAAGACCTCCACTCTCTCAACCGTTCCCAATTCTGAATGGATGTATTCCGCCTTAGTCCCCAACTCCTGGAGATACTCGCTGAGCCTTTCAGCCATTGATTTTGTCAGAGTAAGCACCAGAATTCTCTCATTACAGCTCACCCTTTCGTTAATTTCTTCCAACAAATCATCGATTTGATTTCCGGAATCTCTGAACTCAATCTCGGGATCCACCAACCCCGTAGGTCTGATGATTTGCTGGATGATTTCCGTTGAATGCTCCCGCTCAAAATCACCGGGTGTTGCCGAGGTAAAGATGGTCTGTCCCACACGCTGTGAGAATTCTTCAAAATTTAAAGGTCGGTTATCAGCCGCAGATGGCAGGCGAAAACCGTATTCAATCAGGTTTTGTTTTCTCGAAATATCTCCCCTGTACATGGCTCTCAATTGAGGGACTGCGATATGAGATTCATCAATAATCGTGATGAAATTGTCTTCGAAATAGTCTAAAAGCGTCCAAGGCGGTTGTCCCGCTTTTCTCTGATCAAAATGCCGGGAATAATTCTCGATTCCCTGGCAATATCCCATTTCTGTGAGCATTTCCAGGTCCTGTTTAGTTCTTTGTTCGATTCTTTGCGCTTCAATGAGTTTATTTTGACTTTTAAACAGCTGTATCTGTTCATGTAATTCCTCTTCAATCGTTTTAATGGCCTTTTGGATCTTTTCTTCAGTGGTTACATATTCCGTAGCAGGATAAACAATGATTCGGTCAAAATCTTCAATCTTACCCCTGGTGACGGGATCAAAACTGTATATGGTGTCTATTTCATCGTCAAAAAACTCTACACGGATGCCGATATCCGCATATCCCGGATAGATCTCCAGAACCTCTCCTCGTATTCTGTAGTTGCCACCCTTTAAGACATCTTCTGATCGGTCGTATTGCATTTCCGCCAGTTTCAGCGTCAGCTCTCGTCGAGGAATCGAAGCCCCCTTTTCCAGTACCAAATTCATCTTTTTGAAGTCGTCCGGATTCCCTGAACCGTAAATACACGAAACGCTTGCTACGACGATGACATCTTTTCTGGTGATCACCGATTGAAGAACGGATAACCTCATCTTTTCTATAATCTCGTTTATCTGAGCCTCTTTTTCCACAAAAACGTCCCGTTTTGGGATGTAGGCTTCCGGTTGATAATAATCGTAATATGAGATAAAAAATTCTACACGGTTTTCGGGAAAAAACTCCTTAAATTCTCGATACAGTTGTGCAGCCAAAGTTTTATTGGGCGAAATGATCAGGGCTTGGCGTTGTAACTTTTGAATGACATGGGCCATGGTAAATGTTTTTCCCGACCCTGTAACACCCAAAAGGGTCTGATATCGATTGCCCGCTTCTATTGAGTGGCATATGTTTTCAATCGCCTCCGGCTGGTCTCCGGAAGGTTCGTAATTACTGTTTATTTTGAAGTCCAATCTTCTTTGCCCTTTCCCAATAGTGGTCCAATTGCTTCAGTTCCTGTTCTTCAAACACCTTATCGTCTTCTTGAATCATATCTTCCATTCGTCTAAATCTGTTGATAAACTTATCCGTTGCCTTTCTCAAAGCATTTTCTGGATCAATTTTGAGGAATCGAGCGACGTTCACCATGGCAAACAGCAAATCCCCAAATTCTTCCTCAATCTTTTCCAAGTTGTTAGAGACATGGGCTTCATGATTCATTTCATCTTTTAATTCAAGAAGCTCCTCATCGATTTTCTTTATGGCATCTTCCGTTTGTTCCCAATCAAACCCACACTCTGCTGCGTTTTCCTGAACCCTGCGAGCCATACTTAAGGCGGGGAGGGCTTTGTTAACCTTGCCGATTCGTGAGAGGGCCTGTTTCCCTTTTTCAGCGGCTTTGATGTCTTCCCATTGTTTGTAAGAATAGCTGTACTTCTCTGCATCTTCAAACACATGTGGATGTCGCCTGATCATCTTTTCGTTGATGGTCTTCAGGACATCGTAAATATCAAAAGAACCGGTTTCACTACCAATCTGGGCGTGGAATACTGTTTGCAGCAACAAGTCTCCCAGCTCACCTTTTAACTCTTCCATATTTCCAGAGTACAAGGCATCTGACACTTCATAATCCTCTTCGACGGCATAAGGTTTGAGTGATTCATGGGTTTGCTTTTTGTCCCATTCACACCCGTTTTCTCCTCGAAGTTGTTCCATAATCTTCAGGAGCTTGTCGAATTGTTCTAATTTTTGTTCCCGGTTGTGCATTAAACTCTCCTTTTGAAAATCACAATCTGCAGTCTGTCCGATACATTTTCAGCTTGATCGGCGATGTCCGCCAGTTTCTTGATGAGTTTTTCAAGTTGTAACTTGTGAGCCAGCTCGATCTCATCTTTTCTGAACAGATCTCGCACCAAGTCTCTTTCCAGCAGATCACTTTCATGTTCAAGGTCTTCCGTTCTGTTGATATGCTGATTGGCAACATCCATATCGTTGAAAAGGGACGTTGCGGCTTTTTGTACCGACATATAAGTTTCCAGAGATTTTTCCGCCAATTCGATCAGTTTCTGGATGAATTCGTTGGGGATATCGATGTTTTGAAGGTCAATTAAATCAGCTGTTGCTTCGGCCTTATTGGCAACAACGTCAATGGACTCGGCTATTCCAAGCAGGTCACCCCTGAAATTGGGTAAAAAAGCACCCAGGTACATCTCTGTTTCCATTTTCCTGCGTTTGTCATCGGCATCACTCTCGTTTTTTCTTATCACTTCAACATAAGCTTCCTTGTCAAAATCTGGGCTTTCCATGTTTTTAAGAAAATCAATAAGCGATTTAACGGTATGTTCAACCGCTACCATATGGTCCTTGAAAAGCTGAATAATCCTCAATTCCTTTTTTCCAAAAAACTGCATTTTACCTCCTCTTAATCATCAGCCGGTTTTTCATCTGTCTGATAGCGAAACATGCTATCAACAGCTTATGTCCGGGTATAATACGCCTTAAGATATTTTCCGGTATAAGATTTTTCATGGGTTATCAGTTCGCCGGTGGGTCCGGTAAATACAAGATTACCACCTTTATCCCCACCTTCGGGGCCCAAATCAATGATCCAATCTGCATTTTTAATTATATCAAGATTATGCTCAATCACAATAACGGTATTTCCTCTTTCCACAAGACGATCCAAAATCTCCATGAGACGTCTGACATCTTCAAAATGTAATCCAGTGGTGGGCTCGTCCAATATGTAAATGGTACTGCCGGTGGCTCTTTTTCTCAGTTCCGAGGCGATTTTGATCCGTTGTGCCTCTCCCCCGGAAAGCGTCGTGGCCGGTTGCCCCAGTTTGATGTAGCCCAACCCCACATCTTGAAGGATTTGAAGTGTCTCTCTGATCTTGTTGATGTTCTTAAAAAAGTCTCTTGCCTCATCGATGGTCATCTCAAGGATGTCTGAAATGCTCTTACCTCGATATTTGACTTCCAACGTTTCACGGTTAAAGCGTTTTCCCTTACAGACATCACAATCCACATAGACATCGGGTAAGAATTGCATTTCAATCTTCACCTGTCCGTGACCACTACAGGATTCACATCTGCCACCTTTGACGTTAAAACTGAAACGGCTCTTCTGATAACCTCTGGAACGTGCTTCAGGTGTCCGGGCAAACAGATCTCTTATTTCATCAAACACCTTGGTGTAAGTAGCCGGGTTGCTTCTCGGGGTTCTGCCAATCGGAGATTGGCTAAGCTCAATAACCTTGTCAACCTTTTCAATACCTTGTATTCCTTCGTGTTTACCCACTTCATCATGGGTTCTGTAAATACGATTTTTCATCAACGGATAAAGGGTTTCGTTGATTAGTGACGATTTTCCCGATCCAGAAACGCCCGTTACACAAATAAGCACTCCCAAAGGAAATTCCACCGTTAGATTTTTAAGATTATTCTGTCGAGCCCCTTTTAAAACGATCCGATCCGGTGATGGCTTACGATGTCTAACTTTCATTGGAATCGATTTCTTACCGGTAAGAAAATCTGCTGTTTGTGAGACGCCCTCCTGATACTTGTATATCGCTTCTACTTCCCCCTGAAAGACGATTTCGCCTCCATGTACACCGGCAGCAGGACCGAGATCCACCAGATAATCAGAATTTCTGATGACTTGTTCATCATGCTCGACCACAACGATCGTGTTGCCTACATCACGTAATTCAGTCAGGGTTTTGATCAACCTGGAATTGTCCCTTTGATGCAACCCGATGGTGGGTTCATCCAAAACATACAAAACGCCTTGAAGGCGAGATCCGATTTGAGTGGCCAAACGGATTCTTTGTGATTCTCCACCGGAAAGAGTGGAAGCCCTTCTTGCAAGGGTCAGATATTCTAATCCCACATCGATGAGAAATTGTATGCGTCTTGTGACTTCTTTAATCACTTCCTGAGCAATCTTTACTTCCCGTGCCGATAAAGGCAGGGTGTTGATAAATTCATAAGCCTTTTCGATGGGAAGTTCCGTTAATTCAGAAATATTAAACCCGTTGACAATCACAGCCAACGCCTCCGGTCGTAATTTATGGCCATGACAGGTATCACAGGGCTGTTTCTGCATAAACTTGTTTTCAATCCAATCACGAATACCGGAGGAGCTGGTTTGATGGTATCGCCGTTGGATGTTATTGTATATCCCTTCAAATTCCTTGGAGGTTTCATAATGACCGGATTCGAACTCATAACGCCGTTTAATCTTTTTGTCGCTACCGAATATCAGGGCATCCTGACATCTCTGCGGCAGCTCTTTAAAGGGTGTATTGGCATCTCCTCCATAGGCCTTACATACTTTGATCAGTAAATCGAACATGTATCCGTCTTTGAACATACCTATGGCACCTTCGTTCAAACTTTTTTCCTTATCCACCATCAGATCCGGAGAGATCTCCATTTTATATCCCAGACCTGTACAATCCGGACATGCTCCATAAGGGGTGTTAAAGGAAAATATTTTTGGTGTGATCTCGGGAATACTGATACCACAAGTGGGGCAGATAAAGTCCTCACTGAAGACTTGAGATTCTTTGGTATCATGGTTTTTAATCTCAACAAAACCACTGCCTTCTTTTAAAGCTAACTCAATGGAATCCGCCAATCGCTGCATATGATCCCTGTCTTTTTCAAGCTTCAACCGATCGATCATCAATAGTATTGTATGTCGAATGTTTTTTTCCAAGGCGATGTTTTCTTCAAGATCGAACAGGTCACCGTCTATTAGTATTTTTGAGTATCCCTTTTTTCGAAATCTCGCAATTTCTTTTTTATACTCTCCCCTTTTTTCCCTGGCTACGGGTGCGTAAATAACGATTCGGGATTCCAATGGCATTTCGGAATACAAGATATCCACGATTTCATCCACACTCATTCTTGAAAGCTGCCTGCCACAAGAGGGACAGTGGGGAATACCAATGTGCGCGTACAACAATCTGAGATAATCGTAAATTTCAGTCACTGTACCCACCGTTGAGCGCGGGTTGTGGCTCACGGTTTTCTGATCAATAGCCACGGAGGGTGAAAGTCCTTCGATAGATTCTACATCCGGTTTTTTCAAATCTCCTAAAAACTGTCTGGCATAAGAGGATAACGATTCCAAATAGCGCCTTTGTCCTTCTGCGTAAATCGTGTCAAATGCGAGAGAAGATTTTCCGGAACCTGAAAGCCCGGTAATTACGGTTAAAGAATTTCTTGGAATATGGCAGTCAATGTTTTTCAGGTTGTGCTCCTTAGCACCTTTTACAATAATTTTATCAAGCATCGATACCTTCCACCGTTGCCAGCAAATCATTGGCCAAACTTGTGATTTGATCTTCATGATTACCCTCAATCATGATACGAATAAGCGGTTCTGTCCCAGAGGGTCTGACCAAAACTCTTCCGGTGTTTTTCAAAATGTCCCTGACCTTGTCTAAGGCATCACTTAACTCTGCCGATTCCATGACCTTTTCCTTATCATGAATTCGGATATTTTTAAGCACCTGTGGGAATCTTGGGATATCATTAATCAGGACGGACAACCTTTTTTTAAAGTAATTCATGGTTTCCAAAACAATTAGTGAAGTGATAAGACCATCTCCGGTAGTATTACGGTCAAAATAGATGACATGACCGGATTGCTCGCCACCGATCATCGCGCCTTTTCGCTTCATCTCTTCCAAGACATAACGGTCTCCTACACGGGTTCGAAGCAGTTGCATGCCCCTTTCGGTGATGTACTTTTCAAAACCAAGATTGCTCATGACCGTTGCAACCACCAAATTGTTTGTTAATCGTTCTTGTTCTTTATAATAATTGGCCGTAATAGCCATGATCTTATCTCCATCCACTTCCCTTCCTGTTTCGTCAATAATAATACATCGGTCAGCATCCCCATCATGGGCAATACCGATATCGGCGTTTGATTCCACAACCATATCAGCCAGCGTTTGAGTATGTTGGGATCCACAATTCAGGTTGATGTTGTATCCATCCGGACTTGCATTAATCACTGTTACTTTTGCTCCCAATGTTCGATAGACTTCCGGTGCGATACTATAAGAAGCCCCATTTGAGGCGTCAAACACAATATGAAGTTGTTTCGTTCCATTTTCACAGGGAAAATTGGTTAAATCCAAATCATCGAAATGCTTGTAAATCCACCTGAGATACAATCCCCGTGCTTCAGGATAAGGGGTAATTCTCCCGAGTTCGTGATGTGTTTGTGCCTTAATGCTTCCTGCCAAGATGATTTCTTCGATTTCTTCTTCTTCATCATCCGGTAGTTTAAAGCCGTCTTTCAGAACTTTTAACCCATTATATTCAAAAGAATTATGCGAAGCCGAGATCATGACTCCCGCTGATTGATTGATATCCGTTATTTTGGCAAGGGCAGGTGTTGGCATAATCGAGCAACATTTGACATTCATCCCGCCGGAAGCAGCCCCGGAGGCTACTGCTGACTCCAACATGTCACAGGAAATTCGGGTGTCTTTTGCCAGAATCAAATCTTTTATGCCTTCTTCCAACACGATTTGAGCGATGGCGTTTCCCAATCTGAAGGCTAAATCAGCGGATATTTCCTTACCGGCAACACCGCGGATACCATCCGTTCCAAACAATTTGCGCATCTAACTTCCTCCTATTTCAACGAATCTAATATTTTTTTCGCATATGTGCCGTATTGTGTGTAATTCAACAGCTCTTTTGCCGTTTTCTCAAGGTTTGCAGTTTCGCCGGTCTGCTCATAAATCTTGGCGAGATAGTACAAAGCGTGAGGTATGTACGTTGAATTTTTTTCGGTATCCTTGAGAAATTTCAGGTCGTTTTCAGCATTCCTGTAGTTTTCCAGGTTATATTCCGCCAGTGCCTTGTAATAAAGGGTATCATCCCGATAATTGGTTGCCACCTCTTGTGTATAGCTCAAAGCCTTTTCAAGGGAATCAACCGCCCTGGTATAATCTTTGTTTTTATACTGTTCGTATCCCTCATTGTAATATTGGGCGATGGCCTTCTGATACGCCAAGTCTCTTTTTCTGGAATAAACCTGATGTAGATCTCCCAATGCCAAGTTGTTCAAATCAGCTCTCATAAAGTAGTCAGCGCTTTTAATGCTGTCTCCGGATGAAAGGGCGTCTTCTCCAAGTAGCAGATACTTGTATTTAACCGCATCCGCCTCACCTGAGGGTATAGGATCGTATTTTCTTTCTCGTGCCAAGGTGTCATTAAGCTTTTGAACTTCCTGCTTGGCAGAGGATAATTGCCCTTCTAACGCGGCTATTTCTCCGTCCTTTTCTTCCAGAGCCGTTCGATTTTCCTCAATCGTTTCTTTGAGTTGGGCCGCTTCATCCTCAAGTGCTCGAATTTCGTCTTGTTTTTGGGCAATGATGGTTGCGCTTTCACTGGATTGACTCAATTGTTCATTCAAATTGGCGATTTCCTTCTCTCTCTTTTCCAATGTCTGTTCAAGTGTGTTTACTTGTGAAAGGGCTGTATCAAGTTCTCTTTCGCTCTGGGAAACGTTCTGTTGCAGCTCTTTGATGCGCTCATCTACATCATCTGACTCCAACTTGACTGTGAGGTCGTCAATCTCTTCCCTTTGTTGGGAGATCTCCTCTTGAAGCCGCTTGATTTCCTTTTCGTAAGAGGCAGAAACCTGAGCGATTTGTTCACTGTTGGTTTCAGTAGTGTTTGTTGTCAATGCAGGATCAGTAACGGATGCAAGGGACTTGTCTTTTTCCTCAAGCTGCACCTGTAACGTGTCAATTTGTTGTTGTTGTTCGTATATTTGATCCTTTAAACTTTGAATGTTAATCTCGGTTGTTTCAGAAGCCGCCTCTTCTAAAGCCCTGTATTTCCTCTCTAATTCCTCGTATAAAATATCCTGACGTCTGAGTTCATTGTTAAGCGTGCTAACCGTTTGTTGTAAGGCTGCCTTATCAACGTTTGTTTGCGTTACCTCGTTTTTAGCCTGCGCATAAAGCAGGAAAAATATGATAAATGCCGCTGCAAAAAGCAAAGTAAACACAAAAAAGATGCGTGCGATTTTTTCCATCAAAAAGTCCCCCCTTGGATATTGGAATCGAAAAGTGTGCCTTTGAGTTTATAAATTGAGACCAATTCGTTTCTTTATATTATACACTAAAGAAAGGATCTAAATGTTAATACAAGACAAAAAAACAGCAGGAAGCCCCTATTTCCTTTGATAATTTTCCTTTACAAATTGCTGTAAATAAGCCTCTTCTTCCTCCGGGGATGTCAACAAGCCATCCAGCTTTTTTTTCACAATGTGCTTGATGATTTCTCTTATTTTCTCGCCCGGTTCTATGCCAAACTCTCGAATCAATCGCTTGCCGTTGGTACAGTGCAGTTTAACGCGTTTTCTCGTACGTAGATATTCCTTAAGGTGGGCAAGCCCCGTCTCATCCAAATGAGCCGTCATATAACAGTACCCCTCGGGAGAGAGGCCTTCAACGGTGCTGTAAATATCCGAAAAAGGCATTTCTTCGGTAAACAGTTTGGCAATAATCTCCACGATCTTGGAAATGTGATAGAGTTCGTTGACGGTCTTTTTGGGAATGCCGTACCGCTCTTTAACCCAGTCAAGCTGTTCTTGGGTATAATATTCACAAAGGATATACAATAAGCAGTAAAACGGACTTATGGTGTAAGTACCAGCATAAAAAAATTCAAACCATTTCATGGCGAAAAAGACCCGCTCAATCTTTTGTGACAACAGATGGGTGTAATAGGTTTGGGGGAACAGGTGTTTGATCACATTCAGTTCTCCGAGTCGTTTGATGATGTCAATACGATTCTCCTCTTCAAGAATTCTGTTCAACTCGTATCGAATCCTCCCACCGCTGATTTTTTCCAAGTATTCATCTTCAAGAGCCTTTTCCAAATGTTCCAACGTTCTTTCTTCCAAGGAAAAACCATAACGCTGCTCATAACGGATGCCCCGCAGGATACGGGTGGGGTCATCGATAAAACTGGTATTGTATAAAATTTTGATGTTACCGCTTTGAATGTCTTTTCTGCTCCCAAAATAGTCGATAAGTCTACCGAATGAACCGTTATTCAAGGCGATTGCCATGGCGTTGATGGTGAAATCACGGCGATAAAGGTCTTTTTTCAGATGAGTCTGATCGACATTTGGTAATGCCCCGGGATATTCGTAATATTCAGTTCTTGCCGTGGCAAAGTCGATCTCTATCTCTTCTTGGACAAAGAAAACCTTAGCCGTGAGGAATTTGTTGTGTACGTCAGCTTTGATGTCTAAATAACCCTTGAGCTTTTCGGTAAATTCAATCGCGTTGCCTTCCACCACGATATCAATATCCAGGTTGTCAACTCCCAGCAAAAGATCTCTGACAAATCCCCCTACGATGAATATCTTATACCCTGTTTGTTCAGCAACTTCTCCAAGTGATTCCAAAAAACGAAAGAGTTTCAAACTCAAGTTTTTCAACATTAATTTTTTTATATTGTAAAACTTTGAGTCCTCATTGACAAGCACCGCATGGCGTTTTTCATGATGATAGACCTCTCTGATGATATCCGTTCGGGTGATCAACCCGGCAAGGATCCCGTTTCTGATCACGGGAATTCTCCCAACTCCGTTTTCAATCATCTTCTGTTTCACCAGTTCCACCGAATCATTCCAATCAGCTACCACCAAGTTGGTGGACATGATGCTTTTAACCGGATTGGAGCCAAGCCCATGATCCATGGCCTTCTGAACATCCCTGCGTACTACGATACCCACAAGCTGATCGTCTTCGATGATGGGAATTCCGCCGTACCCGGTGAGGTTCATGATCTTGTAAGCCCTTTTGATCTGCATCTTTGCCAAAAGCGTCTTGACCGGATAGCTCATGATATCAGAAGCCTTAACGGCAGCACTTACGAAGTTTGACAATTCGCTGTTCAGTTTTTCTAAGGCTTCTTCCAAAGTGACATTCATCATTTTACAAGCCGCTGCCCGTTTATGCCCCCCACCGCGAAGCTTTCCCATTAATTCTCCCAAATTGACATCCGGTGACAGGGTTCTTCCGACAATGTACGTTTTGTTCCCCATTTTAACCACTGAAATGAAGGTATCAAATCCTTTGGACAGCCAAATTTTACTGGTGATCAGATTTAACCCGCCCACAAATCCCTCGATTTCAGAGGTGCTTATATTAATCTCAACCTTGTTAATGATTTTGGTTTCTATATTCGTTTCAAGTTCGTTCAACAGTTCTATTTGCTCCGGTGTCATTTCCGTTTTCACAAAGGCAGAAATGACATCGATATTCGCCTTGTGTTCCAAAAGAAAGGCACATGCTCTCATATCTCTTGGCGTGGTGGAAGAAAACAAAAAGTTACCGGTGTCTTCATAGATACCAATGGCCAACAATGTGCTTTCTTCCACTTTTATTTTGATGTTTTTTCTTCGTAGTTCTTCAACAATCAGCGTACTGGCTGAGCCAATTTCTTCCAAAAAAACTTTCTTCTTCGACTGATTTGGAAATATCCTCGACACATCAACGGGATGATGATCAAAGATGGTGATCTTTATTTGAGGATTCTTAAAAATCGATTGTATCTTCTTTCCCAAACGTTCGGGAAGAGAGGTATCACAAACTACCACTTCTTTGACAGCGGAAACATCTACTTCCTTTTCCATGAAAAAGGGGAATTTTTCTTCATAAATGGTCATAAATTCCTGTAGATTATTGGACCCCTCTCCGGAATGAATGATCACATGATCGGGATAGAGTAATTTTGCCCCCACTGTTGAAGAAAAGGCATCAAAATCCGGATTTCTATGTGCCACGATGATCTTTTCAGGTTTTAAGCGTATATGGGCCTTTTTCTTTGAAATGGTCATCTCCCCCTTTTCACAAAAACAACCCCCGTGATTTGACAGTCGCTTCTTTTAGATTTTATAAGCCCAGCAACCGTCTCCAAGGTATTCCCGCTGGTCATGATATCGTCAACGATGATGATTTTCTCTGGGATCTCTTTATCCGCAATGTCATAAGCTTTTTTTGCATTTTCTTTTCGTTTCTCCTGATCGGTGAGAGAGGCTTGCGGGATGTAATCTCCCCTTCGCCTGATGATGGTCAATATTGTCATTTTCCGGCAGAAATTATCATGACAACATTTCAGGATATTTTCCACAGAAGAAAACCCCCGGTTTCTAATAGATGCCATATGAGATGGAACGGGAACTATCGTTCCGGATAGTTCCCAAAACGACAGTAACATAAATAAAAAATAAGCCAGAAAACGATCCAAATGCTTATGTGGTCCGTATTTATAGGATTTGATGAGATCTGTCAGTGGACTTTCATAATGATCGTAGAAGTAGATTTTCTCTATTGATGGCATGCTTTTATATGTCCCCGAAGGGATTAGTGATTGGAGTTTATCGATACAGGCTTCACAGAGTGTTTTTTCTGATTTGATTGGCAAAGAGCACATCAAACACCGATTGGGTAAAAACAAATCAAACAAGGCACCCGTTAAAGGTACCTTGCTGATTAGATATCGATTATTGAGTTCATTTAAGCATGGTGCTGCTTGGTGAACAAACATTTCACTTTCTGAATTCCAGTTCACGTTCAACTTCGTTGATATTGTAGAATTCCAGCTCGTCCCCTTCGGTGATATCGTTAAAGTTCACCAGCTTAATCCCACATTCTTTCGGTGCTTCAACCTTTGCGGTATCACTTTGAAATCGTTTGAGTGAATCCAAGTCTCCGTTAAAAACCTCGATGCCATTTCTATAAATTCTGACTTTTGAGTGTTTTTCCACATAACCGTCTGTTAATACGATACCGGCGATCGTTCCCACTTTTCGAACTTTGAAGATCTGTTTTACCTCTCCATGTCCAACGGTTTGAGCCACTTCTTCGGGTGCCAACATTCCTTGTAACGCCTTTTTCACGTCTTCTATAAGGTCAAAGATGATGTCGTAGCTCCGAATCTGAACCTCTTCTTTCTCAGCTTCGAGCTTCGATTTCTGATCCACTTTAACCTTGAACCCTAAAATAACGGCATCTGAAGCAGCCGCCAACATGACATCCGTTGATGTGATGGCACCGATACCGGCATGAACGATTTCAATGGTGATTTCTTCGGTCTGAAGTTTTCCGATGGCATTTCTTAACGCCTCGACCGTTCCATAGCTGTCCGCCTTCATCAAAATCTTCAGGCTCTGTCTTTCTCCTTCTTTTACCATGTCGTAGAATTCTTCAAGGGAGATATGCTTTCTTTTCAGTTGGTTGGCTTTTTCGCGCTCTTGAACCTTTTCCACAACAGATCTGGCAGTGGATGCAGATTCTACAACGTAGAGGATAGAATGTGAATCAGGTACACTGTTAAACCCCAGAATTGAAACGGGATCGGAAGGCTGAGCCTCTTTGATACGCTGACCCTTCGCATCGTTGAGTGCCTTGATCTTACCCCAAGTGTTGCCACAGACAAAATACTGTCCAATCCGCAATGTACCGTCTTTGATGATACAGGTTGCAGTGGGGCCTATCTTGGGATCGAGTTCTGATTCAACGATAACCCCTCGAGCCCTTCCCTTTGGATAACATTTGATATCCTGCATTTCGGATATGAGACCGACCATTTCCAGAAGATCGTCAATGCCTTCGCCGGTTTTTGCCGAAATAGGGACTGTGACTGTATCTCCACCCCAGTCTTCCGGTACCAGATGTAGTTTTGAAGAGATCTGTTGTTTAGTTAAATCGATATTGGCATTGGGTTTGTCGATCTTGTTAATGGCAACGATGATGGGAACCTTTGCCTCTTTGGCGTGATTGTAAGCCTCCTCAGTCTGAGGCATGACACCATCATCCGCAGCCACAACCAGGATGACAATATCTGTTGCTTGAGCACCTCGGGCGCGCATTTCTGTAAACGCTTCGTGACCGGGTGTATCAATAAAGGTGATGTTGTTTTTCTTGCATTGAACCTGATACGCGCCAATAGCTTGTGTGATGCCACCGGCTTCGCTTTCCGCTACCCTTGAAGATCGGATATGATCCAACAGAGTTGTCTTTCCATGATCCACGTGTCCCATAACGGTGACAACCGGGGGTCTGTTCTCCAGTTCGGAAGCTCTTTCAGAATAAATCTTGTCATAGTAGTCCTTTAAGTGTTTTTCAAGATCATCCTCTTTTTCATCCAAGAGCTCCTCGCCCTCTTCAATCTCAATCCGTTTCCCATATTTTTGGGCCAGCTCAACACATTCCTCAAATTCCATTTTTTGATTGGGATTGAGAATCTTTCCTTTGGCAAAAGATTCCTGAATGATTTTATTGATGGGAACTTTTATCGTTTCTGCCAGTTCCCTTAAAGTCATTGAAAGAACGTTTACATAGACAACATCTTCGTCATCTGCTTCTTTCTTTTTAGGCTCTTCCTTTTTTTCAGGTTCTTCTTTCTTTGGCGCTTTCTTGACTGATTTTTCAACTACTTCCTCTTTAATCGTTTCTTTCTTTGGTTTTGTCTCGACTTTTGTCGGATTTTCCTTTTTATCGGACTTAGGCATCTTTGTCTTCTTGGATACCTTCTCTTCGGTTTCCGACCCTTCGTCCATCAAATCCATAACAAGTTTCTCATCATCTTCATCTAAAACGCTCATGTGGTTTTTAACTTTAATACCAAGCTCCTCAAGTTCCGCAATCAACTCTTTGCTTGACATATCAAGTCGCTTGGCTAATTGATAAATCCGGATCTTTGACAATACCATTCACCTCCTGTTACCATTGGTATGTCGAAATTTTCAATACATTATACCATAGTGTAAGATGCTTTATAAAACAAAAAAACCTTCATTATGAAGGTTTTTTTGTAATTAAAAAGGGGTTTTATTATATATTGCAATCAACCGTTATATTCTACCAATCTTGAACAACCTTTTCTATTTTCTGAACCGGAAAATCCCAGGACTTTAACTTTTCAATCAATTGATTGTATAAGGCAGAATCAATCTTAGGTGTTCGGCTTAAAATCCACAAGTAATCTTTACTGGGTTGACTGACAATGGCGTATGAATAATTCTTCTCATCGAGATCAATAACCCAATAATCACTTTCAAAAGCTGAGAAAAACTTGACCAGCAACTTGCCGGTCTCTTCAGGATTTGGAGCGTATGCCGTTCCCTTTATTGAACTCTTGAGTCCGTTTGGACTTCCGTAGAAACCTTGATTGACCACCTGTATCTTTCCATCATCCATAAGTGTATATTCAGCTGTTACATTGGTTAGTCCCTTTTCAAAAAACAAGCCATACCGACCTATTTCATACCATTTTCCTGCATAACGTTCAAGATCCACATCCACTGCCGTTACTTCATAAGCAAAGATTCCCATTGTTAATACTGCCGTTAAAACTGCTATTAATAACACTTTCTTCATACAATCACCCCTTTTGAATATAGACGGTTTTACTTTGTTAGATATTTCTATTTCTTCTAAAAGATGCTGACTAATAGTCTTACAAATGATAAAAATACAATATATAGTTATTAGATTGACAATGACCCCAAAATATGGTATAGTTTATTCAGATAAGACATTTCGAAAAACATGTTTTATACCCCCCCCACCTTCCAAAAGGTGGGGTTTTTTCTTTTAAAACAAACTCAGCTGACCGTAAGACGCACTGACGGGATGTTTATAACCGCTGCTGATGGTATATTTTCTGCGTAATCGATTGATTTTTTCATACAGTTTCCGTGTATATTGTTGTTTCGCTTCCTCATTGGTAAAAATCTTTGAAAAAGGAGCAAAATGCTCCGGGTATTGTTGCCTCATAAAATCAATAAACCGAGATCTTGTTTTTCCCCGAAGGTATAACTTTCCCGTAAGCAGATAATCTACACGGTTTTCGGCTGCCATTTGAAACAGTTGTTCCAGATCCTCTTCATCATCAGTCAGAAAGGGAATAATGGGCATAACGTGCAACCCCGTACTCACCGGCGTTCTTGAAAAACCCTTAAGTACCTTGAACCGGTCTTTGCTTTTGGAAGCAAAGGGCTCAATATGTTTTTTTATCGCATCATTGGGAGTTGTAACGGTGACAGAAATGTTGACGTGGGTCAAAGAAGCCAATTGTGTATATAAATCTATATCCCTCAGAATCAAATGAGATTTAGTGGAAATGGTTAAAGGATTTCTATATTTGATAAACACACGAAGAATGTCGGGCATCAACTCAACCTGTCTTTCCAATGGTTGATAACTGTCAGTGACCCCGCCCAAATTTACCATCTCACCCTTCCAACTCTTTTTTTGAAATTCCCTCTCCAAAACCTCCGCAAGATTTTCCTTCACATAAATATTCCGATAAAAATCCTCATGGTCTTTTAGATAATCGTGGCTGTAAAGGGCATAGCAATATACACACCCATGTCCGCAACCCCTGTACACATTGAGATCCCAATTAAAGGGGAAATTCCCTTTCACCTTATGTAATGCACTTTTTACTTGTGTTTTTGTGAGTTGATCTTTCATATTCTATTCTCCAGAACTTAGACTCTATACCCTTATCTGAATTATACCGCAAATTAAGACCCTCAAAAACAAAATATGATATACTTTGGAAATTAAGTCCTGCAAAAGGAGGAATTTAAAATGAGCCAATCCAAATACGATTCTCAGGTTTCAGTTACCTTAAGGGGAGATATTTCGTATACCAACGTCTCACAAATCTTTTCATCCGGTCTGTTTAAATGGTTGATCGAAAATTTCATCAAAAGGCTTCAAAAGCGTAAGGCACCGATACTTGCCGTATTAGAACCCTTTAAAAACGAAAACGGATACAACATTAAGCGAATCATCAACGTGATGTACATGTTGAATCTCAATAAAATCGACTATCTTTACGATGAAAAAATCATTGAGGTGACAGAAGAACAAAGGAAAGAATATTCAGATATTCTCCAGGAATTTGTAGAAAGTTTTTACAATTACTGGCGAGGGTTCCAACGATATATGCTCCGTTGGAAACAGTACAGTTCAGTAGAACAAAGAAGGCGATCCAAAGGATATGCTCTGGCAAGAACCAATGACGACTTTAAAAAGCTGGTTCTGGATACATACAGGAATATCTCTGTGAATATCCAACACGTTCCACCCAAAATCTACAGACAGCTTCCGAGTGGAGCACAAGCTGCCTTTTTAGTAGACAATTTTGAAATTCCATCGAATTTGAAACTAAAAAACGAATCCTTGTACGACGTTCCTTACATTTGGGAAGGCATCTTCGAACCGCCTGTTATCTTTTACACTCGCAGAAACAAACGAAAAGGCGTCTTTCCGGTAAAAGACAAGAAGATGCTGCAACGTTTTTATTTAGACAAGACACAATGGGTTGTTTTTCCCACCATGGTGGGCAGATTGCTTGAAATGGTTTACGTTCACAAGGATTATCTGGCCTTGGGAGCCGGTCTGGCGAATCTGTTCGAGTTGGCATCCCCTGAACTGTTTCAAACCAGAAAACCCGACGGTTATGTCGTCTTTGGACTTGATAAAACGATCTTCTCAGAAGATGAAATGAGAGGTGTTGTAACCAAAGAAGGAGACGCTTACATGGGTTTTCTACCCAAGACCGATGAAATTGATTATTTTGGCTACATGAAAAAGATGATCCTGACCGTACACAACCTGATTCAAATCGATAGGGGATGCATGCCCCGTCATGGAGCTCTGGCAAGAATCGAAATGCCCGATGGAAAAACAGCCAATATCATGTTGATCGGTGACAGCGGCGCAGGAAAGTCTGAAACACTGGAAGCCATTAACAAACTGCCCGATACAGCCACATCAAATGTTGAAATGCTCATTGACGACATGGGATCTTTGCACATTGACGAGGCGGGAAAGGTTTACGCCATTGGCACAGAAACAGGTGCCTTTGTAAGATTAGACGACCTACAGCCCGGATATGCCTATTCAGCAATGGACAGAAGCATCTTTATGAACCCCAACATCGCCAACGCACGAGTAATCGTCCCTCTGATGCCCTATTCGGATATTGTCGAAAAAATCCGCATCGATTACCTGTTCTACGTAAACAACTACCAGAAAGTGAAAGACGACAACACCATCATCACCTTTTTTGACGACTACGATTCGGCATATGCCGTATTCTCAGAAGGCAAAAGAATGGCTAAAGGAACAACGGGGGAAAAGGGGCTGACAACAAGCTATTTCGCAAACCCCTTCGGTGCAGTTCAAAGAAGAGAAGAACACGAACTAATCGCCAGAAAGTACTTTAACCGAATGAGAGAAACCGGTGTAAAAATCGGCATGATCAAAACAAGACTGGGACTGGAAGGCTACGAACAAGACGGTCCCCTGGCAGCAGCGGAAAAACTCATCAATATGTTAAACGAAAAATCATGAAGAGACAGGTTTCTAAAACGCCAGGCACTGTGCCCGTGTTTCCGGGAAAAATAAAAAAACTGCAAATTTCCGATTATCCCTCCTTAATCGAAATCTGGAAAGAAGCGGGATTTAAAATCGGAAAATCAGAAGAAAAACACGAGGTTGAGAAATTTCTCCAAACAAACCCGAAAACCTCGTTAGGTGTTTATAATAATGATACCTTAATCGGATGCATCCTTGGTGGCTATGACGGCAGAAGAGGCCTCATCCATCATTTTGCCTTAAGAAAGGACTATCAGGGGAAAGGATATGGCAAAGCTCTCTTGGATCAATTAATGGCGATTTTTAAAGAAAAAGGTGTAGTCAAGGTATCATTCTGGGTCAAAAAAGACAACACCCGAGTCATCCCCTTTTATGAAAGACACGGCTTTGAATTGAGAGACGATCTGATTACCATGAGTAAGGAGTTATGATTTCGATTTTCTTAGATATCAAGCACATAAAGTGATAAAATGAAATAACTGCACGAAATAAAAGAAGTGAAGAAAATGGAGAAGTTTTTCAACACAGCCTGACCGGTGATAAAAGAAAATAAT
>CAYUYU010000014.1:0-24571 GCA_964449405.1 uncultured Thermotogaceae bacterium | reverse complement strand
CACAGCCATGAATAGTGAAGCGGGAACGCCTTTTCCGGATACATCTCCAATGCTGAAACACAGATGGTCGTCATCAATCAGAAAGAAATCGTAAAGATCACCACCGACTTCTTTAGCAGGATTCAAAAGGGCAAATATGTCAAATTCTTTGTGTTTGGGAAAAGGCGGGAAAATCTTCGGAACAATACTCATCTGAATCTCTCTGGCCACCTTTAACTCCCCGTCAATCAGTTCTTTTTGACGTTGTGTTTCTCTTTCTTTCACCAAATTGTGGATGATATAAATAAAAATTCCCATTCCCAACGAATTAGTGATAATCATGGGAAGGCTGACGTTTTGAATGATCTCGTAAATCGCTTCAAAAGGCTTGACCATGACCAAATTCAAACCCATGTGAAAGGCTTCAAAAATGGCAATAAAAATGACAGATGTCTTGATGTCCGGAAGTGTTCCCTTTCGTTTCAGATAAATCAACCCGCCAATGATACCGGATAGCACAGTGGCGATAGAGCAGGGCAAAGCGGTTAGCCCACCCAATGTGTAACGATGGATACCACCAATCAAACCCGCTCCGATGCCCACAAGGGGCCCACCGATTAACCCGGCAATGGCTGGACCCAAATCACGGATATTGGCGATTGCCCCGTATATTTCAATCCCACTTAAGGTTCCAAAGATTGAAAAAAGACCAAAAATAAGGCTTAACAGTGTTTTTTGCTGCCAGTCCAGTTTCTTCTTATTTAATATCTTCGAATAGACTTTGGTTCTGGTAAAAACATACGCTAAAACGATAATAACAGCCATGTTTTTAATCAAGTTAATCAGTAAATCTAAGATGTTATTAATGCACATCACCTACTTCAAAAATGAAAAAACTTATTTAAACCGTTTTCATGTTTTTTTTGAAACCGGGAAAAAGCCCAAAAAGAGCAGGACAAAGCCCAACATAACAAGAACAGAAAAGAACCAGTACGAAGCAACCGGAAAAATTGAAAATAATGGTTGATAGGTCATGCTTACAGCTAAGTAAACCACTGTTAATATGACTAATGCAAAAAGAATCATAATGATTGGCCAGACTGATATGCCTTTTACATAAACGAGAAACTGTCTTTTTCTTTTGACAAGATCTTCGATCAAATCCCAAATCTTCCAAAGATTAAAGAAAATCAAACCGGCTATCAATCCCCATAGAAGCTTTTGCCCCAACAAGAGCTTTGCCATTCCTACGGGTGAAAACCCTGACCACTTCGACCAATGCCGTAACAGGTTTGAAAAAACAGGCCATGTTCGTTGGCTATTTGATAGAATAACAACCCCATCACCGGTACTGGGAATAGAATGAAAGTGGGTCATCCAGCCTGTTCCCTGTCCGCCATGGCTAATTGCCCTTTCACCATTGGAGAGATCTTCAATAAAATGACCCAATCCATACCCATCAAAAACAAGTCCATAGAGCCCGGAAATCTGTTCAACACTTTGATCATATAATTGTTCAATACTTGATTCCTTAAGAACTGTTTGATTGGAATAACCATTAACCATGCCGGCTATAATGAAAGTCGTGATATCTGCCAGTGTTGAAAAAAGATTTCCAGATGCGTTCATGGCATAAGTGTAAACAGGAATAGGCACTTTGTTTGTATTATATCCCAACGGGATTTCATCTATGGGTACATCGTCCCAATCATAACCGGAATGAGTCATTCCCAAGGGTACAAGTACTTCTTCTTTCATGTAATCAGCAAATGTTTTTCCGCTAACGCTTTCCACCAGCAATTCAAGCATATTATATCCGGTATCTGAATAATAAAATTGCTCTCCCGGGGAGCGAACCATTGAAAATTCTGTCTTTAAAATCTCCTTTAAAGGTGGGAGGCTATCACCTGGTGAATAGAGGGCGTCCGGTCCTATGGTCCCTAAAGAAAGACCAGCTGTATGATTAAGCAACATTCGTGGTGTTATCAAGTCAGCAGGGTAGTCATATTGCGAAAAATCCCAATCATTCAAATATTGTGTAATGGGAACATCTAACTCAATTTTTCCGCTTTCTACCAACTTCATGATTCCCCAAGCGGTTACGGATTTTGTGATGGATTCCACCCTGCAAACCGTATCAATCGCCATTTTTTGACCTTGTTCAACATTGGCGTATCCAAATGAATCTGCCCATACTTGCTTCCCGTTTTTGATCAAGGCAATATTCAAACCAGGTACATCATAATAGCCCATTAATTCAGGAATGGTTGTTTCCAGATGGTCGGTAAATGTGTTTAATGACTCATTAGAATCAACATCTTGAATCTGAAAGATTGTTGAGAATAATAACAGGATAATCAGTACACCGAGTGAAATGACTGTCAACTTAAAACCTAGTACTTTTGCTCTTTTTTTCATTTAAACCCTCGCTTTTTCTTTTGTTTTATCATTAGGGACTTTGATTAAAGCCTATTTCAGTAAAGGTACCCCACATCTGTGACAGACATCGTCACTGATATCATTCAACGAGGCACAAGCGTTGCAGAAAATGATTTCGTCTCCGGTTTTATCGTATTTCTCAAAAGTGTTCAAGCCCTTGTGATGCCGGACTTTGTCCCCGATTTTGTAATAGTCGTATACCGTGCGGTCATCTTCAGATCTCAGCGTCTGTTCGTGTCCCTCTTCCCCTTTGATATAAACGGTATAAAGAATGTATTCTTCATAATATTTCCGCTTAAAAAGTCCCGTGCCACTGCTGTACTTCTTTCTTCTTTTCTCCTCAATCCTTTTATCTGTCACCACCCCATCCCATGTTTTGCTTTTCGCCCTTTGTATGACCTGAATCAAAGCAATTGAGACAAACATCCCTCCAATGCCCGTGCCAATGAAAAGGGCTTGCGGATTCTCCATCTCATCACTCGTTTCGCCATAGATAAAAAAACCAAACATGGAGATGGCACAAAGCACAATGGCAAAGATAAGTGAGTATTTATTCGCATTCTTTTGATAACGTTTAAACGCCGGATCGTTTATCTTTTCAGAATAACCTTTCTTCATTTGATCAAGTCCTTTTTCAAAACACCCGTTAATTCAAATTCTCTAAACACTCCAAAACAAACCAATTCATGGCAAAAACCCCATCATTTACCATTTTCATCATTTCATCTTTTGAGGCCAGCTTGGCTTCAGTCACCTCTTCGGGTTGACAAACAACCTGAGACAAGTCTACATCATGTTCAAAATACCAAATATCGGCAAAAAAGCTTCTGTCATCATCGATTTTAAAGCTTTTCAACAAACACCCCTTTTCAGGGTCCACATCGATTCCCAATTCTTCCTTGATTTCCCTGAGAATAGCCGTTTCAGAATCATCACCGGTCACGGCAGAGCCTCCTGTTATTTCCCACATATTCGGACATATTTTGTTTGGGGCTCGTTTGGATATGAGAAAACGCCCATCGCAATTTCTGATGAAGGCAAAAACCACCAGATGGTATTCTCCAGGCCTTAATAAAGAATCCGGATTTTCTCTTTCAACGAGCCTCCCGGTTTTATTTCGATTTTCATCCAAAACATCCCATAATTCCATCTTGTTTCCTCCAATAAAAAACTAAAAACCGAAAAGATTATACCATTGTTAATGTAAGAATTTTATGCTATAATTATCCAAGTAAAAGGGCGTGTAGCTCAGCGGGAGAGCGCTTCCCTCACACGGAAGAGGTCACAGGTTCAAGCCCTGTTACGCCCACCATTCTTGAAAAAAATTGAATAAGAACCAAAAAACTGTTTCAGTTCAGTAGGGCACATAACCCTTATCATTGATTATTCAGGGGGTTTTTTTATTTCCCTTAGTAACGCAATTTCATTCTTTATTTCTTTGAGAAGTATTTCTAATTTTGGCAATGATTCCCCTTGCTCGGCTAACGTTTCCATCTCCACGGTTAGTGATTGCAGAATGTCAAAGTGCATGTTGGCAGCCATGCCTTTTAGCTGATGGGCTGCTTTTTGGATGGTTGTGGGATCTTTGCTTTCAAAGGCGGCTGTTAAGTGTATTTCACCGTTATCCAAGGCCTTTCTGCCTATTTGAATAATGTGCTGGATAGCTTCCTGGTCGTTTCCCATTTTTCTTTCAAACTGTTCTCGATTGAAATGATGGAGTTGATCTGCCGCTTGCGTACTTTCACTTTTTGATGCTGACAAATGACTGGCATGTTTGAGCAGGATCTGCTCAAAGTTTTTCTCAGAGACGGGTTTTGTCATATAATCATCCATGCCGGCTTCAAAGGCCTTTTTCTTTTCTTCGGAAAGTGAAGTGGCACTAAAGGCTATAATCAACGGTTTATCATTATTTTCTTCTGCCAACTTGCGAATGTTTTTTGTGGCTTCATAACCGTTCATTTGCGGCATTTGAATATCCATGAAGATCATGTCGGGTTTGTTTTTTCGATATTGTTTGATGGCTTCAAGGCCGTTCGATGCCTTGACGATCGTTGCATTTTCAAGTAGGGTGGAAAGAAAAACTTCAGTCATTTCGATATTCAGTATGTTGTCTTCGGAAATCATAATGGTGATAGGTTGGCTGAAAATCTCGCTTTTCTTTTTTAATGTCACCTTTTCCATTTCAGGTGGTTCTGTAGTTGTTTCTCCACTCACTTCTGGCAAAGAGAGTGTGAAGCTGAAGTCACTCCCCTTTCCCGGTTCGCTGAGTAATGCCAATTTGCTGTTCATCATTTTCAATAACTTATTAGTGATGGTAAGTCCCAAACCCGTTCCCCCAAATCGTTTGGTGGTTGACGGGTCGGCTTGTGCAAAAGCCTCGAATATCTTTTTTTGATTTTCTTTACTGATACCGATGCCGGTGTCCCGGACTGTAAAGGATAGCGTTGTTTGTCCATTTTTGTTTTGGCTTTTAGCCGCTACTTTTAATTCTATTTCACCCTTCTGAGTAAATTTAACGGCATTACTCAGCAGATTGGTAATGATTTGCCGAATACGTACCACGTCAATCTCTATTCGTTCGGGAATCGTTCCCTCTTGTGTAAAAGACAATTTAACCGGTTTGTTCCTTATGGCCGGTTTTACAAACTGCAGGGTGTTTTGCATGATTTCTATGATATTGGCTGGTTCGGGATTTAATTGTAGTTTACCGCTCTCAATTTTTGAAAAGTCGAGAATATCGTTGATAAGATCCATAAGCAACGTGGCTGATGTGTTGATATTGTTCAAGTATTTTTTTTGAGAGGTGTTCAGCGGGGTGTTTTTTAAAAGATCGCTAAACCCGATCACCGCATTCAAAGGGGTTCTTATTTCATGGCTCATGTGGGCTAGAAATTCGCTTTTGGCACGGCTGGCCTCTTGCGCTTTGACCTTCGCCTCTTCCAGCTCTGTAATATCCAACGCATATTCAACCACCCCGGTAACGGAGTCATCTTGACTTCTGAGTGGGGCCATCATGATTTTATAAACCTTTTCCTCCCAATTCATCACCTTAACCAGGGTTTGCCCGCTTTTTAAGCTCTCCATCTCAACCTCGTCCAATTTCATGGCCCATTCTTTCAGCAACGTTTTTTCCTTTGTATTGATGAGGTCGATTTGTTTCTTTCCGGCTATTTCATTGATGATCGGGGCCTTTTCCGGTACAACCGACATCCAGTTATTATTGGCCATAATAACAGACAATTGTTCATCCAACACCACCAAATAGCCTGGCAGATTGTTGATAATCGACTGTAATTGTTCGCGATTTTTCTTTAGCGCTTCTCGGGTTTCCTTCAGTTTGGTGATATCTTGGGCAATTTTGACGAAATTAGCGATTTTGCCGTTCTCATCAAAAACCGGTGAGATGACCGCTTCTTCCCAGTAAGTTTGTCCATTTTTCTTCTTGTTGTGAAAAGTCCCATGCCAAATCGTTCCGGATTTGATCTTTTTCCATAAACTTGTGTATTCTTTTTTTTCAAGCAGGCCTGACTTTAAAATTCGTGGGTTCTTTCCCTTCACGTCTTCACAGGTGAATCCTGTTATTTCCTGAAATTTTTTATTGGTATATTCAATGTTCCCGTCTACATCACAGACCACAACAATAGCGGGTCCCTGTTCCACGGCAGTGTAAAGCTTCCGGTACTCCTGTTGCCTTTGCTTTTCTTGAGTAATATCTCTGGCCGATCCCAATACCAGTTCTTTTTTTTCATCGTAAAGCGTGGCTTCAATTGACAGTAGTAGTGGCGTTCCATCCTTCCTGATGACCTGAGTTTCCACATGAGTGGGACTCCCACGACGAAGCTTTTGAAACCCCTCGGATATTTGTTTTTGGCTGGTATCCGGGGAAAGGTCCTGGATCTTCATTTTTTTCAATTCTTCCCCTGAAAAACCCAGCAACAGAGACGCTTGATGATTGATATCCACAATCTGCCCCTCTAAATCATGGATGAAAAGGGCGTCTCCGGAGTGCTGAAATAGTTTTTGATACTGCTGTGAAGTGGACGATATTTGTTTAAACTTATTTTTTATCAAAGTAATATCCGTTACAAAAACACTGAAATGCCCCGGGTTCATGGAAATGATATTGAGTTTTAGATATTTATCAAGTTTTGAACTGTAATAGTCAAACTGTTGACTTTCGCCGTTTATGGTCAGCTTGTATATCAGATTGACCCAATAATTGATATCCGAAACATCTATGTCCCACAAACGCTTAAACGATGCACCAATCAATTGCTCTCTGGGAAACCCCGTAATGGTTTCAATCGCCTGATTGATATCCAAAAAAATGAAGTCTTCAGGGTTTCCCTGCTGATCATAGGCAAATTTCAGTCTGGCGAATCCCATAGAAGATTGATCCAATAGAGCTTGAATTGTTTCGCCATTGGTATTCAATTTTTTCCCCTCCCCAAGTTTACACAGACTTTTTTCACACCAGTTATCCGATCAGCTTTAAAGACGGAAAACGCAAATTAAAAAGAGCATTTTATTTAAAAGTTTTTTTCCTTTTATTATTCTACACCAAATTCCATTTCAACAACCACGCCATAATGATCACTGGGAGTTATCCCATTTTTCAATTCTTTTCCAATCAATTCGTAATGTGTTAACTTTGGCGTTTTGGCGGGATAGGGATCATCCATAAAAATCCAGTCAAATCTGCCTGGTTTGTACAAGACATCTTGACACAACCATCTGGGATTGTTGATAAAGTCCAGCGTGGATTCCAATTCTTCGCCCTTTCTGAGACACCAGGCTTCGGGAATGTCAATCCATTCCGCATTTTCGCCATTTAAAGAGTCCGAAGCCGTTAAAAACCGATAGACTTTTGAATCCGGATAGGTGTTAAAATCGCCTAAAAGAAATTTATAATTTACATCTTTGCGTTTCATGTACGCCACTGCTTTTACAATCTCTATTTCTCTGTTAGTGGACAACGCATGATCCAAATGAACGTTCATCAGGGCAATGATTTGATCGCCCATTTCAAAATGCCCGCACATCAATGTACTGTTGTGAATATCCTCCGTGTCATCCCAATTGGTCCATCGGTTGGTCAACGAATAATTCGACAGGATGGCAAGCCCTTCCTGACAATCAAAATACTGCTTCCAGAAATAATCTTTAAATCCGCACTCCTCTTTGATACGTTTGACAATGGCTTCATCCCGGACTTCCTGTAATCCAAGAACATCAATCTTTTTTTCATTGATCAGATCAATCAGCAATTCCATCCTTTGTTCGTAATTTCTGTTGTCATTCCAAATATTGTAGGTTCCAATTTTCATGTTTTTTTCTCCTTTTGTTTAATAGGCTTCTTTCAATTTTCAATATAATAATCTCTTAAACAATAGGAACAAGCCACGCTCCTTGTTCCGATGACCTCATTCACACTCCAAATACACCCCAAAATGTTTAAGATTTTCCTCAAAATTAGCCCTTCCATATCCCATTCGAAAGTATGTTCCCGGATAATCATAAACGGTGCCGGGAAGCAAAAGCACACCGGAGTCTTTCACGAGTTGATTGCAATACTCATCAATAGGCCTGTCGATTTTCATTTCATGAAAGGCGATGGGGCCAGCTTCTTGGCGATTATAACGAAACAAGTGCTTATATTTGTTAAAAAACCGGTCTGAGACCTCCAAGTTTTTTTTGATTAGTTTTCGATTCTTTGAAAGTATTTTTTCTCCATGTTTTAGAGCAATCGTTGCCAGAAATTCCGAGGGGGCGCTGTTGCAGATACTGGTGAAGTGTTTCATCTTTCTCATTTTATCCAATACCTCTTTGTCGCCCGTTACAATCCAGCCGATTCTCAATCCCGGAAGTCCATAGGCCTTTGACATTACACCCAAGGATAAAGCGGTGTCAGTGAGATCTGCAAACCAGGGACGTTTGATTCCGTCCAGTTCCAATCCCTTGTACACTTCATCACAAAAAACAAAGATATTGTTTTGTTCTGCGATTTCAGCAATTCGCTTCATTTGCGGTTCATTGAAAATAAACCCCGTGGGGTTGTTGGGATTGTTGATACACAACAGCTTTGTCTCAGGCTTGATTAATTTTTCCAACTCCTCCAAATCCATCATCCACCCTGTTTCGGATTGTCTGATTCGCCATTTGTCAACAGAACATCCGATATCTTCCGCAACGGAATAAATGGACTGATAGATGGGAAATTGAGTAATCACATGGTCACCCGGCTCCAAGAAAATGTTCAGAAAGTTAAAAATGGCCTCTTGGGCGCCGGTGTGAACGATGACATCTTCTGTTCCATGTTTCGTATATAAATTTGAGATCCGTTCTTTTAACTCAGGACTCCCAGTCACTTCCGTATACCCCAATCGTTGTTTGAAAAACGCTTCTCGTGAACCCGGTTCCATTTCTAATAACGAATCAATTGCCATGGTTTCACAATCAGATTGGGTTAACAGATAGGGAGCAGAAAACTCGTACTGTTCAAAAAACACTTCAAATTCAAAATCTCTCAGTTTCAAGTCATCCCTCCTCACAATTTTCTGCTGCTTTGCTATTGAATAGAGTAACAAAAAAATCGTCTGAAAAGCCAAAAACTTATGGGAAAAAATTTTTGTTTATCCTCGACTGTTTGTAACATAAGGAGAAAAAACTTGCCCAATCAGCTGTTTGAACCCTTCCAATCCAATGAGTTTACCGCCAATAACTGGGTGAGAGGGAGCGATCATCTTCCAATCATGCAAAGCCAGAATGTGCAAAAAGGCAAATACGCTGCGGGATTTCCAAATATCGTTGATGGCCACAGATCATTTATATACATCGATCTGGTTATTGAAGAAGATAAGTTGTTCAGCTTTTTACGGAAAAACAAACTTTCTGGAAGCATGTAGAAAGGCTTTTTTTAAAGAAGTCTTTCTCTAAACAGATTAACAAAAAAACCGTCAAATCAAAAAAGTTCCTCGATCTTTTCATACAAAAGTGTAAATTTATCAGAAAAAGGTTGATAGGCTTTGGTTATTGTCAAATCCGGCACGATCATCATCGCTTCATTACGGTATTTTTTTACAAATTCAAGCTGTTCAATTTCCAGATAACACTTTTCTGCAGTCATTGCCAGTAAAGCATCCCCGTAAGAGGCATCAATATTGTTGTAGACAATCATTTTTTTCCCGACTATATCTGAAATAAGTTGTAAAATATCTATATTTTCAGACATACCTCCGAGAACATGGATTTGATCCGGTAAATGGCTTACTTTTTCCAACTCGCTCAAGAGAAGATTCAGTTCATACCCCAGACTTTCAACAGTGGCTTTTAGAACTGTAGAATCAGTTGTATTTTTCCGTAAGCCAAAGATGACTCCCTTGGAATCGGGATTGTCATAAGGGGCTCTGCTCCCGTCTATATAGGGTAAAATAACGATTTCTGTTGGATTTCGGTCCGAAAAATTCATTTGAGAATAGTTTAAAAGCGCTTTCATCCATTGGACAAACCGCCCTCCAGAAGAAGTTGCAGCTCCAAGTCGAAAGGTCCCTTCAATAATTGACACCCCGGGTGTAAATCCCTCAAGTAGTTCAAGCTTGTCAAGTGTAAACAAAGTGCTGACCGTTGACCCAAAAACAACTACAAAATCCCCTGGATTAATCCCACCACAAGCGGTTGCTTCGCCATTAATATCGCAAGCCCCTGTTATAACCGGTATTCCTTCAGGCAGACCGGTTTCTTCAAATGCTTTTTTTGTAACCGTCCCAACCAGATCCATCGGCCAGTGAAAGGTTGGGAATTTCTCTTTATCAATATCGAAATCATTTAAGATAGTATTTGGCAAATCCATCGTTTGCAGATCCAATAATTTGGTTCCGGCAGCAGTAGGATAGTCCCATGCAAGGTTTCCGGTCAATTTGGAAGAGACATAATTATTGCTTTCAACAAAAAAAGCCGTTTTTCGATATATTTCAGGTTTGTTTTCTTTCAGCCAGAGAACCTTGGGGATGATCGAATGTGTATTAAAAAGTCCGCCTATATGTTCAGCCAGATAACTTTTTCCATATTTTTTATTGAGTTTTTCAATCTGCTTTACTGCCCTGGTATCTATTCCATATAATATGGCATGATGGACGGGGTTTAAATCTGAATCAACGGGAACAAAGGTCCCACACATGGAACTCACGCAAATAGATCTGATATCTTGAAGATCGTTTGCTTTTGCTATCTGACTCAGTGCCTGTTTGATCCCACCCCACCAGGTTTTTTTAGCATCCAGCTCAAAAAAACCTTCTTGGGGGTTTAAAACCTCCGATTCAACTTTAGAAGTTGCAATCACTTTCCCTTTTTCGTCTATCAACGTTGCTTTAATCGAGGAAGTACCCATATCTATTCCTATATACAAACCATTCACCCCAATCAAAAAAGGGGCATTAAGCCCCTTATAAGTAGAATCAGCCGTTATTCAGGCAAGTTATTTTTATCAATTAATAAAGCATCTGCATAAATAATCTCTTTTCCAGCTGCAACTGAAGGATCCACACCTGAAACGATCTTCTGAACAATATCAACAGCGATAGCTGCCATGTTCTCAAAAGGTTGTGCAACTGTAGCTGTCATGTTCCCATTCTCGATTCTTCTAAACGTTTCTTCATTTCCGTCTGCTCCAACAACCAGAACATCAGAGTATCCGTATTCAGCCAGTATATCTGCCGCAGCATAAGCCAACTGATC
Source organism: uncultured Thermotogaceae bacterium (assembly GCA_964449405.1). Classification (GTDB taxonomy): domain Bacteria; phylum Thermotogota; class Thermotogae; order MWEM01; family MWEM01; genus JASUTC01. The sequence goes on along the minus strand of CAYUYU010000014.1, from coordinate 13,420 downwards.
AAAAGCACACCAAACACCATCAATTTGATCCCCGTGTTTCAAGGCAAATGTTTCCATAGCTGATCGTGTATCATCCATGAATCTTTGTGTAGCGGCAACGCCATATTCAGCGAGCACATTAATTCCGGGATACTCTGAAAGAACAACATCAAGTACTTTTCCCCTTCTTCTTGTCCCATAATGTTTTTGGAATTTTATCACAACGATATTTCCATTTCCTCCCAAAGAATCCATTAAATAGGTTGACATTTTTGCACCCATAACGAAATTATCAGAAGTAATGTCGGCAACAACACCTTCAACGTACCCGGAATCAATCGTGATAACAGGGATGCCGGCTTCAAATGCCTTTTCCAATGATGATTTGATTTCATTGGGATGGGACATGGCCATGATGATGGCATCTACATCCATCATAACGAGATTTTCCAACTGCGTGGACTGTGTTTCTATAGAACCCATAGAATTTAGCTGAACCAGTTCCCAGCCTTTGTCTTCGCACAACTTGGCGAATTCGTTTGCTACCCTTGATTGTGCTTCGGAAGAAAAATTAGTTGCAATAAAACCAACTTTGACGGCGAACATAGAAGTTGTTAAAATCAAAACGACAGATAACAGTGCTAAAAGTTTTTTCATTTTGTTTCCCCCTTTTCTATTTTGCCTCCAGCCTTTTTGCCTGGAGAGAAGTGATGGTTACAGATAATATGATAATTGCACCTTTTGTTATATCCTGCATGTAATATGGAGCCCCGGCTAAGGTCATTCCGTTGTTTAATATCCCAATCATTAATGCACCAACAAAGGTACCAAAAGGATTGCCTCTTCCCTTGTTTAATACTGTCATACCCAAGAGAGCTGCGGCAAATGTATCCATCATAAAGCCCGAAGCACCTTCCGGGTTTGCAGCTCCCAGTTTTGATGATAAAAGAATCCCTGTAAACGAAGCACCCAAACTTGACAGCGTTAAGGCAATAATGGAGTACTTATCCGTGTTAATACCCGCCAATCTGGTCGCTAACTTATTAGATCCCGTTGCCTGCATGTACTTACCGGTTTTCATGTTGTTTATAAAAATATGTGCAACAATAATGACGATTGCCATGATGATGACAAGTGACGGTATCGGTCCAACGCTTCCTCTACCAAGTGCTAGGAAGGATTTGGGCATTTCACCGTATAAAGAAACCCCCTTGGTATAAGCATAAATAAACCCTGTTGCAATGATACCCGTCGCCAACGTTGTAATCAGTGAAGGTATTCCAACTTTTGTTACAAGCAGACCGGCACCAAATCCGAAAGAACCGCCAATTAGAAGTGTTATGATGATGGCTAAAAAGGGATTCATACCCGAAAAAATAAACCCTGCCACTATTACCCCGGTTAAACTGGCAACATGAGCAAACGATAAATCAAGCTCATCAACGATTAAACACATGGTAAACCCTTCGGCAATGATAGCCAGTAGAGCTATTTGCCTAATGATATTAATTAGATTTCGTGGATTTACAAATCCGCGAACAAAAACTGAAAAGAAAATAAATATTAGAGCTAATGCCAATAAAGTTCCAAACTTCGTCAATAATTCTTGAAAATTAATCTTTTTATAAGTCACTATACTTACCTCCTAGCATAGTAGTGAGGATTTTTTCATCGTTGTAGGGAGGAGTGAATTCACCTGTAATGTTGAAATTTTTCATAACAAATATTCTGTCGGATATCGCAATGAGTTCTCTCAAATCAGAACTGATAAACCAAATACCAGACCCCTTTTTTGCAATATCGCCCATTATCTTGTATATTTCCGTTTTTGCATCCACATCTATCCCTTGCGTTGGTTCGTTGAAAATCCAGATGTGCGCATTTTCCCCCATCCATTTACCTACTGATACCTTTTGCTGATTACCCCCGCTAAGCGTTCTGACTACCTGCAAGGGAGATGAAACTTTAATGGAAAATTTGGAAATTGCATTATTGACAAATTTTCGAACTTGATTGTTCATAATAAAACCAAACTTTGTCAATTTACCTAAATGTGCAAGCGACAGATTTTCCTTTACCGTCATTTGAACGAGCAGACCCTCTTCCCGACGCTTTTCGGGAATCATTACCAAACCCTTCGTAATACTATGTCCGGGAGACTTTGAGACAAACGGAGAACCCTTCAACTTGATCTCTCCACTATCTTTCTTTTTACCTGCGAAAATGGAAAGAGCCAATTCAGATCTTCCCGACCCTTCCAATCCGGCAAACCCTACAATTTCTCCCGATTTTATTGAAAAAGAAATGTTTTTTAGTCCGCTTTTGTTATGGGAATAATTGGACACAGAAAATAATTCCTCTCCTATCTCTACATCGAATTTTGGGTATTGGTTTTCAAGTTTTTTGGAAATCATTAGTGTGATGAGTTCGTTTTCCTCCACGCCTTTGTTTTCCATGGTTTTAACGATTTTGCCATTCCTCAGAACGGTTATTCTATCGGATAAATCAAGGACCTCTGAAAGGTGATGCGTGATGTACAATATTGTGAGTCCCTGATTTTTCAAATCACGAATGAGCTTGAACAAAATTTCTGATTCTTCAATACTCAATGGGGCTGTCGGTTCATCAAAGATTACGATTTTTGGATTCCTGAAAAGTACCTTCAGGATTGTTAGCATTTCCTGTTGAGCGCTTCCCATTTTGTTTGCAGGTTGAGTAAAATCAACTTCAAGATTATATTTCTTCATAAACTCCTTTGATTTTTCAACCATACTTTTTTTCTGTAAAAAACCCGCTTTAGTTTCTTCCAATCCCAAAAAAAGGTTTTGATACCCTGAAAAATGGGGGACTAATTCTCTTTCCTGATGTACAACACCAATGTATTCTGCAGAATCCTTTGGAGAGTGAAAGTGCAATGTTTGACCATCTATAGCAAAACTCCCTTTAGTGGGCTTATAAACTCCGGCAAGGATCTTAACAAGAGTGGATTTACCGGCACCGTTTTCTCCAACAAGAGAATGAATTTCTCCTTGTTCAAGGTTGAAGTCCACGGAATCAAGAGCGACTACACCAGGAAATTCCTTTGTCAACTCCTGAGTTTCAAGTATTTTCATAGGATTTTCTCTCTCACTTTCTTCGCCTTCTGCATAAATTCCTTTGCTTTTTCAGGATCTACAGGATTAAAGGTGTCTTTATCTATTTTTATACTTGTACCCATAATGACACCGTCACCAAGTTCCAGCATTCTCTCAATGTTATCCATGGTTGTACCGGTTCCTATAATCACCGGTTTACCAACGGAACCATTTCTGGCGTTTTTCAAATCACTTTCAGCTATTTCACTCCCAGCTGTTGTTCCTGCAAGACATACCGCGTCTGCCAACCCAAATTTAACTGCGCCTCTTGCAATATCTTCGATGCTTCTTCCGCCCAGGGGTTCTGTGTGTCCACTGATATTTGCAAACACTTTAAAATTGGCATCGATTGAAGATTTGATTCTTTGCAGTTTTCCCGCATCAGGATCAACCATCCCCCAATCACCTACAAAAACCCAAGATAAGAAAATTCTGACAAAATCGGCATTAACCGATTTACCAATGGCAATCGCAGCTTCAGCATCTGCCAAAACGGACAAACCAAAAGGTGTTTTTATATCTCTGGTTACTTCACCAATCAGGTAACTCATTGCCGCAACGGTTGTTTTTGAAACATCGGACAAATACGGCCTGTCCCCTTCATTACTGAAACTGACACCATCAAAACCGGCATTTATTAACGCTTCACAATCTCTTTTTGCCGTTTCCAAAATTTTTTTCATACCACCTTTTCGATCATAAAGTGGCGAACCGGGAAGCGGTTGAAAATGCACCATCCCTAAAATCGGTTTTTCTACACCAAACATTTCCTTTAATCCATCCATACTGTATTAACCTCCGTTTTCAAGAATATATAAACATGTTTCCGAATCTGTTATCAGATAATTCAGAACGCCGCTTTTTAAAGCTGCTTTGACACTTCTAATTTTTTTTGGACCGCCACCTATCCCTATTCTTTTTTTTACATTTTTCAACTGTTCATATGGAATTGAGACCATTCGTTTATTGTATTCAATATTCATTTCACAACCATTGGTATTGATGATTCGACCTAAAATATCTCCTACAGCTCCTTTTTCTTTAACCAGCTCAACGCTTGTATCACTATCTGTCAAAGATGGGAAAATACTGTACTCTATCTCCGGACCAATTGAAAAAATGGCTGTATTGATTTCCCGCCACATGTTGACCACAGCTGATATCTGAGGTTCACTCAGAAAGACATTCTTCGTTTCCTGTGAGCTTAAAATCGCGGGGGATAACAATAACTGAAAGCTGCAATTTAAAACATTCGCCATAGAACTTACTAATTTATTGGTCTCATTTTGAAGATTTTTCAAACCCCAACCACCCATTAAGGGTATGATTTGCAAACCTGGAATATGGTTAACACCATCAAAAGACTCGATCATTTCATAAATACCCATACCAGCACCAATTCCGACTTTTTCTCCCGGTTTTACAATATCAAAAAACAATTCGCTTGCCTTTCTACCCAGCAATTTCTTGATATGCCAATCATCTTTATCTGAAGGTGTTTCTACAACAATTGCATCAATCAAATTGAATTTTTTCTTCATTAACTCTTCTATCTGCAAAACACGATTTTGAACATTGACAATTTGAACCTTTACAAAACCTTGATTCAAAGCTTCCTGAAGAATTCTCGAAACAGTCGGGACTGAGATTTCCAATTCTTTGGCAATTTCCTTTTGAGAGCTTTTTTTTATGTAGTACAACTCAGCTACTTTTATGATTAAAGAATTAGAATACATCGCCACCTCCTGAAAATTCTTTCTGAAATTATTTTCATTATACTTTTTTTTTTAGCATAAATCAAATGCTAATCAGAGGCTTTTATCTTCATTCATTTGCATTTAAATCTGATTAGCGGTTAAAACATTCGATTTTCGTATAATTTCATTCTTTTGAAGAAAGCCATAGAAATGTTCAAACTTTTACACAAAAAATCATTTAATCTGGCACACATCAAGCAAAACAACTGGTTGGGGTTTGACTGGGAGGTTAACACTACCAGAAAAGAACTCTACAATCACCAGAGGAGCACCTTTGGTGTTGTATCCCCCAGAAACGAACAATTTTTGAACGTACCCGCAACTTCAGTCACTCATTGCCAATATTCCAATGGGTCATGCAGCAGATATATGGATCTTAAGAGGAGGCATTTATCGCTTGTTTGTCTGGCTTAATCCGGGAACAGTTTTCTCGTCAAGTTATATTTTTTAAAGTTTTTTTAAATAATACACTTTGAAGTATACCCTTTAGGCGCGTTTCATTTTTTTTGTTATAAAGCGCATCAAAGATACAGGTCTTATTACTCACTCAGTTGTTGTAAAGCAGATTATATAAAAAATTTTACTATCAATCATATTGACACAAAGATTTACATATGCTAATATAACAATAGCAAAAGGAGGAATCGATCATGACATCGGTTTATTTTACGGATACACTCGCACTGGATTCGCTCTGCACAACAGCAAAGAGATGAATCATTGTGCAGAGCTTAAAATAGAAGCTTAATCGCTTTTCTTATTCATCGCAAATAACGAGGCTCATGTCATATTGAGCTAAGTGATATTATGTTTGATATATTTGTGATAGAAAATAGATAAAAAAGGCTGTGAACAATGTTTCATTCACAGCCTTTTGTTTTGGAAACATCATAATTGATGAAGTTTTAAAGCAGAGGGCAGATGTTCACCATCTACTTCTGCTTTTTTTATTAGGAGGATTACTAATGAGTTTATTAACAATAGAAAAATTAACACATGGTTTTGGAGAAAAAACAATCTATCAGTCAGCATCTTTAACCCTCAACAAGGGAGAGCGCATGGGTGTTGTCGGACATAACGGTTCGGGAAAAAGTACTCTGATTAAAATCTGTACCGGTGCTTTGATTCCCGATCACGGGCAGATTCAATGGCATCCAAGAATCAGCATCGGTTACCTGGATCAATACGCCATGGTGGATCAACATTTGCCCATCGAAGCGTTTTTGCAGTCGGCTTTTCAAGATTTGTTTGAGATTGAAAAAAAGATGCTGCAGTTGTACGAGTCCCTTTCAGACAATCCAGCCCATCTCAAACGAGCTGCAGAATACCAAGAACAGCTTGAAGCCGGAAATTTCTATCATATCCAAACGGAAATTGAAAAAACGGCACAAAACCTTGGACTCTCTGCTATCGGATTGGACAGAAAAATTGCCCAACTTAGTGGCGGCCAACGAGCCAAGGTCATTTTGGCAAAGCTCCTGCTGGAAAAACCGGATGTATTGCTGCTGGACGAACCCACCAATTTTCTGGACAGCAATCACGTGGATTGGCTGGCCACCTATTTGTCAAATATCGAACAATCGTTTATGATTGTTTCCCATGACCATGCCTTTTTGAAAAAGATATCCAACTGTATCTGTGACGTGGAAAATGGACAACTTAAGAAATACAACGGGACCTATTCGGATTTCATCCGGCAAAGGCATCACAATCGGAAGATTTATATACGCCATTATGAGGAACAGCAAAAACAGATCAAAAAGACGGAAGCATTCATCAGAAAAAATATTGCCGGCATCAAAAGCAAAAATGCCAAAGGGAGACGAAAACAGCTGGCCCGACTGGAAAGACTCGCCCCGCCAAGCGGGCCCCAAAAGGCTCCGGTGTTTAAGTTCCACAGCAGCGGGTCACACCATCACTCGCTTCGTGTTCAGAATCTCAGCATCGGTTACAACGAACCCTTAATTTCCAATCTGGATTTTAAAATCTCCAATGGGAAAAAAGTGGTTATTACCGGATTCAACGGCATCGGAAAAACAACGCTCATCAAAACCCTGACAGGTGAACTCAAACCCATTAGGGGCAACCATCAGTTTTCAGATAACTGTTCCATCAACTATTATGCCCAAGACCTGAAATGGACCGATCCGGAGTTATCCCCTTTGGAAATTGTCAGCAACGCTTACACAGACTTAAAAGAAAAGGAAATCCGCAAGCAATTATCCCGTTGCGGGATTTCCAGAGAACATGCCAGTCAACCCATCAAAACTTTAAGCGGTGGAGAACAGACAAAAGTCAAACTGTGTTTGCTAACACTGTCTCCATCCAATTTCCTGATCATGGACGAACCGACCAACCATTTGGACAAAAAAGCCAAAGCTTCACTAAAAGAAGCCTTTCAACTGTTCAACGGCAGTCTGATTCTGGTATCCCATGAAAAGGAATTTTATCAGGGGTGGGTGGATCAAGTGATTCATATTCAATGAGTTATTTAGCAGCCCCTATTTTAGAGTCCTGGCAATGCGAGCACCAAGTCCCAGATCACTATAGGTGGGGTCTGCGTGACTTCGTTTTCCTGACACACGACAGAATTCAGCAGGCCGCCCCCAGCACCCGCCACGAGCGACTCGTTCTGCGTAACTGTTTGATCCGGTGGGATTGGTCTGGGTTCCTCTTGTATAACCTCCGTACTTGTCATGGCACCATTCCCATACGTTTCCGGTCATATCATAGACGCCAAGTTTGTTGGGGGATTTTTTCCCTACTTCGTGCGTTCCTTTTCCTTGCCATATCGGATACGTTGAGTTTTGTGAATTCCCCATATGCCATGCCACTGTATTGATGTTGTTACTGCCCGCATATTTATAATCCACTGTACTTTTGTGACCTCCCCGGGCCGCATATTCCCATTCCGCCTCCGTTGGCAAGCGATAACCTTTCACTTGACTGATGCTTCCTGTCAGATTTCCTTTGTTGTCATAGGCTTTGCCCAAACCGTTTTTCTTGCTCAACCAGTTGCAATATTCAACAGCACCCCACCAGGTGACTTCTATCATCGGATAGTTTGTTTTTCCGTTCTTTTTTAGTACAAATTTTCGGTTTTTATATTGGAATTCACAATAGCCGCTACTGATATTGATCACTTTATGTTGGTTAAGATATCCATTTGAGGCGACTTTTGCATCGTTCAGAAATTCCAGAAACTGTTCATTTGTTAATTCGTATTTACCGATTTCATAGTCATAGGTCAGCTTGACACTGTGTACGGGTTTTTCATCGCTGCTGCCTTCACTATCTCCCCTGGTGTTCCCCATCTGAAAGCTCCCCGCCTTCACAAGCACCATTTCCGGTACCGCCCATGCAGTAGCTGCCAGAAGCATCATCAACACACACGCAGTTAAGACAATCCATTTTCGCATACTTTCTCCTCCTTTGATAATGTCCATCATTCGTTTGTTGTGTGTATTTTTTTAAATAAAGCCTTTCAGAATTTCCAAAACTTGCGGATGGTCTCTGATTTGTAAATGATCCACATTTTTTATCTCGAAGACATTTTCATCATTTATCTTATTGGAGTAATCCGTTAATTGCTCGCTCCAAACCGTTATAAAACCATCGTTCATACCATTTCAAAAATGGCTGGCGAACAAAATATTGAAGAGATAAAACTGATCGTGAAAATCACAAAAAGCAATGATCTTTTCATCATTATCATCCTTCTTGAGAGATATTTCCTTATCTATATATAAAATTATAATATATGAGTATACCATATAAAGAAGCGAAAATAAAAACAACAGATACATAAAAAGCGTAAAATTATTGGATTATAAAACTAATAACAGCTTTCAATAATATACGAGGAATTTTCTGTAACAGAAGGTGATATAAGATTAAATTTGTGGTATAATATCAAATTCTGGTATAAAAAAAGGGGTTGATCTTTATGACTTTTAAACGCTTAATTTTTATCGTAATTGCTTTGCTTTTTTTAAGCAGCGTGTATGGCGATACGGTTGTTTTAAAAAGCGGCAGAGAAATCGTTGGCGCTATCGTTTCCACAGAAGGAGATACGGTGATCATCCGTGATGTTGACAATATCGAATATCGCATATTGAAAAGCGATGTTGAACGTGTTGAGCTTGGCATTACGGGGACAACTCAACAGCCTCAAACCCCAGTCGAGGTGACCGGACCCGACGGTCAGCCTCAACAACCTGTTGTTTCCTTTGATCAGGAAGACAACAACTCTTTCGCAAAGGCGAATTATTTAAAAATCGGGACCGGGGACTTTCTTACCTTTGACGGACAAGTGTTCCCCCAAAGAGACAGGGACTATTATTATTTTCACGTTGAAAAAGCCGGTCGATACACCATAAAGGTAACCGGTAAAGATGCCGCTTCACGTCCCTATTTAAGAGTGATGGACGGCAACAATTCCGCTCTTTTCAGGTACTATGCAGATGAGGGAGAGCCTAAGCTTGAAGCCACTTTTGATCAGGGATATTTGAATATCGGAGATAAGATTTGTTTCGAAATCTACCAATATGGAGACAACAACGTCATGGATTATACAGTGGAACTTTCAGTTGATGTGATAGCCGATAACTATGAACCCAATAACCGGTTTAAAGAAGCGATGGAAATTAAGGCGGCTGGAGAGCTTCGTGATTTCATCTTTCCCAAAGGCGACCATGATTATTACAAATTCGACATACCCGAAGCCGGAAGGTTGAGTGTGTCTTATTCCTATGAGGATGTCAACATGCGCCCGGCACTGCATTTTCTCAATTGTGAAAACAGCACATTGCTTAGGGCGGTTGCGGATGATGTTGGGAAGATGGCAGAATTTTCATATGATTTTGCCACTTCGGACAAAGTGTATTTGAAATTGAATCACCACGGTGATGGCCGGGCATCCTTGCTGACCTACCTGTTGAAGACTGAGTTTATTCCCGTCAAAGATGTGTATGAACCCAACAATCGGTTCAAAGAAGCAAAAATCATTCCTATTGGACAAACCACATCGGCATATCTATTCCCGAAAGGTGACCGGGATTATTATCGTATTGACGTTGACAAACCTGGTGATTTAGATATAAAGGTTTCATCAAAAGACCCGCTGGTAAGACCCAGCGTCAGAATGCTCACAGCTGAAAACGCAACGTTTCAAAATTGGGTCACCGCAGATGAAAATTCCAACGAAGTCGAACTGTCTCGAGAAGTCATTGCCGTTACGTATTTCATTGAAGTGCATCAGTATGGAGATAATTATGCCAGTTTGAAAGACTATAAACTTGATATAAACCTGACACCCTCCAACGATCCATACGAACCCAACGACTCCTTTGCCCATGCAACTGAAATTGAGCTTAACCGCCCAATAACCGCCACGATCTTCCGAAAAGGAGACCGAGATTATTATAAATTCTGGATAAATAACCCTTGTGATTTGACAGTAGATATCAAATCAAATATCCATATGAGAATGTCCGCCAGACTTCTAACGGCCAACAACAGCACCTTGTTAAACTGGCAAAGCGCCAGTGATTTCGGTAAAGCACTCAATTTCACTCATTCAATCAATGAACCCGGATGGTATTACGTTGAAGTATCCAATCACGGAGATGTCAGAGGAAGTACTATCCCTTACAACCTGATTTTGACCACGCAATAAAAAAAAGACATCTCTGTTAAAAAGCTTAGGTTAAACATAAAAGCGGGGCCGTTTTTTTCATCAATGCACCCCGCTTTTGAACCCTGTACCTTCCATCTGAAAGCTTCCCGCCTTTACAAGTACCATCTCCGGTACAATCCATGCAGTAGTTGTTGTAAATGCCATCAAAACACACGCAGTCAAGACTATCCATTTTCGCATACTTTCTTCCCTTTGACAATGACTATCATTAGTTTGCTATGAGAATCCTTTCTAAATGAAGTCCTTCAAAATAAAGAGGATCACATTATTATTTTTTTAGATTGCAAGTCTTAGAGGGCAGGATCCTGGATTATGTATACCAGAAAAAAATTTGAAAAGGCAAGTTTTTATTGAAGGCTTGACTTTTTCTGTTTTAGTATGTATAATAACTGTTATATAACGTATGTTATATAATAAGTGTTGGAAAAGGAGTGATGCAGATGCCGCCTAAAAAGAAGTTTTCAAAGGAACAAATCATTGATAAGGCGTTTGAGATTGCAAAAACAGAAGGGATTGAAGCCATTACTGCAAGAAGCGTTTCGAAAAAATTGAAGTGTTCCGTAGCCCCTATATACGTTAATTTTAAAGATATTGAAGAGTTGAAGCAAGCAGTTGTTGGTAAAATATTTAAATTGGCCAGAAAACTTGCTCAAAAAACATACACCGGGGACAGATTTTTAGATATCGGTATTGCCAGTTTAAAGTTTGCAAAGCAATACAGCGTTCTCTTCCGGGAACTGGTGTTACAAAAAAATCCGTATATGGATGATTACGATCAGGAACTGGGCAACGATATCATTGGTGAAATCATCCAAGAAAAAGAATTCAGTCAGTTTTCTGAAGAAGAAGTGGGAACCATCTTTTTAAAAATGAGAATCTTTCAACTGGGACTTTCTGCGATGGTTGCCAACGATTTATTACCGGAGGATTTTGATGAAGTCAAACAAATAGAGTTATTAAAAAGTGCCGGAGAAGATGTTATTCAATCAACACGTTTTAAAAAGATTCAACAATAAAAGGAGATGAATGGAATGAAGAAAATAGTGATTATTGGCGGAGGTATTGCGGGGTTAAGCGCGGGTATTTTCGCTCAAAAAAACGGATTCGAGAGTATCATCTTGGAAAAGCACCACATTCTCGGTGGCGAATGCACCGGTTGGGATAGAGGCGGGTATCATATTGACGGCTGTATTCATTGGCTGGTGGGAACTAAAACGGGAACGCCCATGAATGATCTTTGGAAAACATTGGGAGCGTTAGACTGTGTGGAAATCTATCATCCGGATACCTTTTTATCCTTCGAACACGAGCAAGCCACCATCAACATTTACAGAGACATTGAGAAGATAAAGACTTCATGGACAGCCATTTCTCCGGAAGACAAAGAATTAATCGAGGAATTCTGTGAAGACTTGAAAAAACTGGATTCCTTTGAGATTGATGCTGAAAAACCCATGGATTTAATGACCCTTAAAGAAAAAATGAAGAAAATGATGTCCATGAAAGATGCCGGGATGATCATGAAAAAATACGGGAAAATCACACTGAATGACTTTGGCAATCGGTTCAAACATCCGGCCTTGAAAGAAATGTTCTCGACCTTTTTACCCGAACACTACAGTGCAGCCTTTTTATTCTTTGGCTTGGCCACATTTACAAAAGATGAATCGTCTATTCCCATCGGGGGATCAAAAGCCATGGCGCTCAGAATGGCGGAAAAGTATCAGGTATTAGGTGGAAAGGTGAAGACAAATCGCGAAGTCATCGATATAAAAATCGATAAGAAACAGGTGAATCAAATGATCTGTAAAAACGGAGAAACTTACTCCGGGGATTATTTTATCGCTGCTTGTGATGCGCATTTTTTATTCCAGAACCTGTTAAAAGGCAATTACACCGATCAAAAATACAAAACAAGATTTAACAACCCTCAGGATTACCCATTGGCTTCCAACATGTATATCGGAATTGGCTATGAAGGAGAGATGGGTGATCAGCAAAGATCGATCAGATTTCCCATTGAACCGTTCACCATCAATCAAACACCGATCAAACACCTGCTGGTCAATCATTATAGCTATGAACCCGCCTTTGCTCCAAAGGGGCATACGGTTATGACTTGCGCCATCAATCAATTTGGTAACGATTATGATTATTGGAAAGATTTAAAGAAAGATCCCAAACAATACACCGAAGAAAAAGAAAAGGTGGGGAATGCGGTAATAGAAAGATTAACCAGCAAATTCCCACATATGAAAGGAAAACTCAAATTGTTGGATGTCGCCAGTCCCGTCACTTATGAAAGCTATTGTAACGCCTATCGAGGCGCCTTTATGGGTTTTTTGCCAACCCTCAAAGGCAAGATGATGGCACATACGGGAAAAATAAAGGGCTTGAAAAACCTAATGCTCAGTGGACAATGGTTACAACCACCCGGAGGCCTCCCTAATGCAGCCATTACGGGAAAAGATAGTATCATGAGGATATGTGTGTTAGAAAAAAAGAGGTTTACAACGGGTCATTGAGTTTATGTGCCAAATCTTTGTTAGTTGTTTATCGTCAGTAAGTACACCAAAAAATATAAGGGTGGTAAAAACCATGAAGGATAAAAAAATCGAATTTTTAAATGAAGAAGAAAAAGATCTGTATGAAGCAGTTGAAAAGCAGGAAACTCAATCCTTAAAAGAGGATTTACAACAATATATACAGATTGCAAAAAATACAATTGAAAAGAACACGGGGTAAATCTTCAGTGTTCCTTATCAAACCCTTATCAACATGATTTTACACCAATTTGCTGAGGGCAAATGCTCATTTACAAACCGTGATTTTGATAGCATTCAAAATTAGCA
>CAYUYU010000013.1:0-25548 GCA_964449405.1 uncultured Thermotogaceae bacterium | reverse complement strand
ATATGGGCTGTCATCGTATACAAAAGGAAGGGAAATTGTGAATACATCAAATACATCACTTTAGTAGGCTATTTTATTCTTTACACGATTGCCATGTTCTCCTCCACCCGGACATTGATTTATGTGTATATGTTCCCAATCATTTCAGTCTATTTGTTGTATTTCAACTTAAAACTAATCGTTACCAGTTGTATCGCCATTGTTGCCTTGAATATTTCAAGAATTATTTACAACATTTCAGCTCATCAATTGAGTTCCACGAATTTAACAACGGACTACACGATTCAAATGGCTTCAGTTATCTTATTCTCCATATCTTTGATTTTAACAACAAAATTATCCAACCAGTTCAGCAACGCAAAACTCGAATCGCTGCAAAAGGAGCGGAATGCTCAAAAAGCCATTTCTGAAAATCTGAGGAATATCCTCAAAGTACTCAAAAACAACACCAACGAAATTACTGCCATCATTGCCAACATCGGAGTCACATCAAAGGAACTATCCCACGAGCTTCAAGAGTTTGAAGAATTGACGGAAGAGACAGATGCCAGTATACACAATCAGACCATCATGACACAAAATATACACGCACAGTTAGAAGGTGCTCAGGAAATTTCAAAACAGATAGAAAACATGGCAGAGATTACTTCAAATGACATTGTAGCTGGCAATAGCTATGTTGACCAATTAAAGCGAAGTTCTGCTGAACTAAACAACAATTCTCAAGCCGTTTTCCAAAACATCGAACAGTTGGACAAAAAGGCAGAGGATATTTACCTTATCACCGAGATCATCACTAACATTGCCGACAAAACAAATTTATTGTCATTAAACGCTTCCATTGAAAGTGCCCGTGCCGGAGAGGCGGGAAAGGGTTTTGGTGTTGTAGCCAATGAGATTCGAAAACTGGCGACGGAAAGTAAAACAAGCGCAGAAAACATCGAACAGATTATCAGCCAATTGAAAGTTTCTTCCAATAATGCGGTTCATTCTTCAGAAGGATTCAGAGAACTGAATCAAACCCAAAACGAACTGATACAAAAAACCAATCAGCTCTTTGAAAGCATCAACTCAAAAACACAAAAACTGTTCCATTACATCACCCAGATGCATGATAATTTGGACAGCTTGTTGGTTTCCAACAGCAGTATCATTGAAAGCATTCAACAAATTACTAAAAACAGTGAGCAGTCTGTGGAATTTCAACATAAAAACAAGCAGATATCCGAAAGGAATTACGATTATTCCCTTAAAGCCAATACCTTGGTTAACGAAATTCAGAATATCTACGAAGAATATGAGAGAAACAGCATGACAGAAAAAGAAGCTTAAAAAAGAGGGTTTTGGGTATAAAAAAAGATAAGAAAAAAAAACGGACTTTTACGTCCGTTTTTTTTTCTTATCTTATCCTTATTCCGTTACTTTCTTTTTCTCTCTAATCATTTTCTTATGAATCGGTGATTCATCGTAATCGGCTTGTGCCAAAGCCTCTTTTTCCATGATTAATTTGGCATATTCGGGATCATTTTTTTCCAGTTTGTCCATCTTTTCTTTTAAGCCCTCTTCGTCTATTCTTCCCTGAAGTCTGTCAATTCCTTCTCCATATGAGCTGCCCCTTGTTTCAATATCCACAATTCTCTTCTGCCATTCAGCTTCCCAGATCGGGTCCAGTGTTTTTGCAGCTTCTTCAGCGTAAGCATCCAATGTTGGTGCCAGTTCGTTGACGATTACTTCGGCTCCTTCATGGGTGGGTTTCGCACCATTTCTCTTCACGACATTTCTCAAGACCTGTGGGTTGTCAATAATCATACAGGGTCTGAGCAGATTATCGGTGTGGGGCTGATGAGCTCTGATATCCGTAAAGAATGGAGACTTCAAACACTCAAGCAGGGATTTTTCACGAATGTTGTCTGTTGCAAAATGCGCGAAAATACATGGTTCCACATCGCCTCTGTGATTGATGTGAAGGTATCGTCTGCCACCGGCTATACAGCCGTGAACAAAAGGTGCATCTGCCCAGAAATCCATAATGTAGATGGGCTTTTCGTTTCTAAATTTCTGTATGAATTCTCCGTATTTGTAACGTTGTTCTGGACTGGGCATGAATTTTGCGGCTTCTTCCGGATCGCGGCCAACAGGCATGTAAAGGAAATTCCAAGCGTAAATAACACCCTTATCACGCCAGGACATGTAAAAATCCGGATCCGTCATCAGACCATAATTGTGCCTTGTTAAAACCAAAGACATGCCAAAAAGCAGATTTCGTTTTTGCATTCTTTCCATGGATGCCAAAACCTTCTCGTAAACACCTTCACCACGCATGTAATCCGTTTCATCCTTGTCACCATTGACAGAAAAGGCGACTACAACGTTTTTCAGATCTTTGAGTTTATCGGCAACTTCTTCACTAACCAGAGTACCGTTTGTAAAGACCTGGAAAAGGCAATCGTTGTTTTCTTCAAATATATCTGCTAATTCCCAGAATCTAACAAAGGGTTCTCCACCCAATATGGTGAAGAAGTGAGTTCCCAACTCCTTGGCTTGTTTGATGATGTCTCTAATCTCATCCAAACTCAAATCGTCTTCTTGTGTATACTCTCCTGCATAACAACCCCTACATCTGAGATTACAACGCATGGTGGGACTGATAAGAATCGTATATGGCGCTACAATACCTTCTTTTTCCTGCACTTGGTTGTTGGTCTGCATCCACTTCAAACTAACGTTGACAAACATATTCCTCATAAAGGTTTTGATTTGGTCCACATCTCTTGAGAGCAATTCAATAAACCATTGTTTACTTCCTGGATTGGCATTTACCCAAGTCAAAAAAGCCTCGAACTGGTTGTTGCCGGAAGGGAACATCTTATCCAATTTTTCCAATGTACTGACAAGTTTATCGAAATTTTTTTCGGGATTTTTATGAACAAAACCGATTGCCTGATCAAGAAGCTGTCCAATAACCGCTCCCTGCGCTTTCTGTTTCAAAGTTTGTTTAATCGCCATGATTTCTCCTCCATTTTTCTATATTCTCTCAGTATAGATTTTACCATTTAGTAAAAAAAAGTCAAGGGCGTTTTTTTGACCGTTTGGTAAAATTTTTATGCCCTTGACTTTTTCATATTTAAACTATTATTTAACTTACATTAACACCTGAGTTTTGAGCAACCTCCGTCAACAGCTTCTTTTCCTTTCTTGAAAGCTTTTTGGGAAGTTCAACATTGACTTTGACATATTGATCTCCCCGCAACCCTGTTCTCAAATCGGGAACGCCTTTTCCTTTTAATCGAATCTGCTCGCCCGGTTGTATTCCGCCTTTTAATTTGTAATTGATTGGCCCTTCAACGGTGTTGATATCAATCTCAGCTCCCAATATGGCTTGGAGATAATCAACGTGAACTTCAGAATAAATGTGTTTTCCTTTCCTGTTTAGATCCGGTGGGGTAAGGATGGAAACAATGACATACAGGTCTCCATCAGGTCCCTGTCCGCTTCCGGCGTGTCCGGCACCGGCCACTCTCAGTTTTAAACCATTAGTGGCACCGGCAGGGATTTTTATCTTAATCTTCTTCTTTTCTTTGTACCTTCCCGCACCGTTACATTTGGGACATCTCTGCTCGATAACCCTTCCCTTTCCACCACATCTTGGACAAGTGGTGGTGGTTTGGATATTTCCAAAAAAGGTATGTGATTCTTGTACAACTGCACCACGTCCACCGCAATCCGGACAGGTTTTGAAAGAAGTCCCATCTTTTGCCCCTGTTCCGTTACAGGCACTGCATTTATGATAACGCTCATATTCGATTTCCTTTTCAACTCCGGTAATGGTATCACTTAAATTAATCCGAACGTTAACAGCTATATCCTGACCTCTCTGCCCCCGAGATCCTTGAGATGCGCGTTGCCCTCTTGAAGAACGTGATCCCCCGAAAAACATGTCAAAGATATCTTCAAAACCTCCAAAACCGCCTCCGGAACCTCCAAAGAAATCATCAAAAGGTGATCCTCCGGTAGTACCTTGAGCCGTTCTGTAATGGGGAGGTACTTGTTCTCCAACAAATCCATACCTGTCATACATTGCTCTTTTTTCAGTATCGGACAACACTTCATAAGCTTCACTGATTTCTTTGAATTTCACTTCCGCATCCTTTTTGTTCTCCTTGTGCAGATCAGGATGCCATTTTTTAATTAACTTTCTATAAGCCTTTTTTATATCATCCTGAGTAGCGTCTTTTGATACACCTAATATCTCATAATAATCCTTTTTTGCCATAGCTCACCTACTTTCATCAGAGCTGCGTCCACTCTGATTGTGTTTCTATTGTTCTTCTCCGCTTTGGTTCTCTTCCTTTTTTTCTTCCGATTCTTTGATGGTTATCTTGACTTTTGCTGGTTTCAACACCGTCTTTTTGTACTTGTACCCTTTCTCCACGATTTCCAAAATGGTGTGTTCCTCATATGAATGATCAACAACTTGCTCGGCAATCTCCTGTTTAAAAGGATCGTATTGCATTCCCGGTGTAACCACAATTTCCTCTAATCCGTCATTTTGCAAAGTCATCATGAATGATTGATAAATCATTTGGACTCCCTTGATAATCATGGCCGTTTCCTTTGAAGGATTTTCCACATTCATAAAACTCAAGGCACGTTCAAAATTGGTTAATACAGGTATCATTTTATCTAAAAAATCAATCGTTGCATTTTCATAAATTCTTTGTTTATCCTTTTGAACAATTTGCTTGTAATGTTCAAAATCGGACTTCAATTTATAGGCATATTGTTCAATTTCTTTCAGCCTTTCTATTTCAGTTATCAGAATTTTTTTTTCTTCCTGAAGGTTTTGCACCTTTTCTATTGCTGTTTTCAACTCCATTCCTCCTATTTTATTCGTTTAATGTTATTAGCCTTGACAGATACTCTGTAATTCTGTTGCTTGCAAACCGGAGTCCCTTTAAATTTTGCAGATAATCGGTTGCTTTCGAGGTCATTACAATCATCCTGCCAAGCTTCTGTTCACCACCGGAATAGTCATGAATAAAGACCGCAAAGGCCTCAAGTTCTTGGGTTTTTGTCTCACTGCCAATATTGACATTCTCATGTCTATCAAGTTCCAATGACGAAAACAATCTTAAAAGTCTTTCATCACTTTCCGTAAAAACAAGACAATTTTTCAAATCGGATTGAGACAATGTCTCATCTCGAACTAACAGCTCCAATCCATATTTTTGAAACCGGTTTTTATAATTTCTGCTAACCATCCTGTTTAAAAAGGTGAATACGTGATCGTAATCAGGATTATACCAGGAATAATCCGGCAAATCCATCTGTTCAAGCAATTCTTTCAATTCTTTCAAGCTTAAACCATTTAATTTATCGGAAAGAAAATGCTCAAATTCCTTAATGGGAAATTTATCCTCCATCGGAACGATGAACGTTTCAGAGAGGCCCATATTTGTAATAACAACCACTACCCAATAGTTTAAAAAGATATTGGTTAATGAGATCCTGCTGATTCTCAACTTCTCAATAAAAGGTTTTTCTATGATGGCCAACCCACCGGTCCATTTAGCGAGGAAAACAGAAAAATAAGTCAGTAGTTCTTCGATATTGTTATAGCGGAATTCGTCCATGCGTTCAATATCAGTGCTTTTCGTTGTCTGAATGGCCTTCATGTTTTTTAAGCATTCCACATAAAACCGATAGCCCTTATCTGTGGGGATCCTCCCGGCTGAAGTGTAAGGCTGTTTAATATATTCCATCTCTTCTAACTTCTTCATTTCATTTCGAATCGTCGCACTGGAACAATCTAAATTTGAAATTTCCAAAATCTTCTTGGAACTGACCGGCTTTTTTATCGTAATAAATTCTTGGATGATGGCATATAATATCATTTCCTGTCTTTTGGTCAATTCTTTATCCATCGTAACCCTCCGTTTAGCACTCCTCACACTCGAGTGCTAACACTCATATCATATCATTACTGCCCATTTTTGTCAAGATTCATTTAAGTAAAGGGTCATTCCATCCCACATATTTGACCTTTCAGTAAAATCAAATAAAAATATGATAGAATAGAGATAGGCGAAGCAGTTGCATAAACTGATGATCGTTTAATCCAGTTCATATTTTTGACTAGAAAAGGGGGATTCTCAGATGACAAACAAAATACCTACCAAAAGAAAGATTTTAGATTCAGCAAAAAAGATCTTTGCTTCCAAAGGATTTGATGGCACCTCAGTTGAAGAGATAGCCAACGATGCGGGAGTTAAAAAAGCGTTAATCTTTTACTATTTTCCAAGCAAGGATTCTCTTTTTCTGGAAGCTTGGACTGAAGGAATCAACGAACTGGAACGACATATTTTTGGTAACACTGACAAAGAAAATACCTATCTATCCAAATTAAAGCGTGTCCTGATATCTTATATTGATTTTGTCATGAACAGAAAAGAAATCATGAAGTTGATAGAAATGGACAAGATGCGCATCATCGAAAGCAAGAATGAAACAGATATCAATATGCAACCTCTTAAAAAACGATATAATTCATTTATTAAGCGAATAGAAAATCTAATTGAAGAGGGAAAACAAAAGGAATTCATTCCTGAAACAATCCCCACAAAGGGGACAGCAAATTTGATTGCTCAAAGCATTGGTGTGAATTCCATTAATGAAGATCTTAGCGTGGATACCATTGTAAAATTCATCATGAAAGGATTGTCCGTTAAAGAAAATCAATAGAATGTCAAAGAAAAAAAAGATATCTTTTTATCTCGATACAACCGTTGCGGGCTTTGAAAAAGCCAAGTTGATCATAGAAGATTACACTACCTGGTTTAAAGCAGATAATTCTACACAATTGATTCTTTTTGCCTCTGCAAATCACCCGCATGGCTTAATTTCTTTTTTAACGAAAAGCAAACTAATCGATCGGTATGGAATCACATTTTTAGAAAAGCCAATCGCCCCTGATAAACTTTATCGCTTCTACACAAAGAAAATGTTACTTAACGAATGGGTACAATATAAAAAACATGATATATTCCGACTTTACAAGCTTTTTTACCCCTTAAACCGGGAAACTGGTTTTGACAATCAACCCATCTCCATACAATACGATGTCCGCTATCATGAACATCGCTCTGATAACTATAAAAGTTACTCTCACACACAAACGGCTCACATCGCATCAGCACTTGATTTTTACAAACCCAAAAGAATAATTGACGCAGGATGTGGTGCTGGAGCACAGTATTATTGTCTCCTTGACCAAATTCGAAAGTTGAATATCCAATATGTCGGTATTGATATGAGCCGCTTTCAGATCATCAAAGCCTTGGATCTTTTTTCTGCTGAACAAACAAACTTTCTTCTCGGTGATGTGACAGAACTTGATTTTGAAGACAACGCATTTGATTTAGGGTTTACAGAGAGCACACTGATGTTTTGCTCGGATCCCATCAAAGCTTTGAAAGAAATTAACAGAGTCTGTAAAGAAGGCTTTTTTGGGTCCTTGTATACCATAAAAAATAATCCGAAACACTTAAAGGCATATAAAAAAGGATCTCTTTACTACCTTGATACAGGTGCCACTTGGAAATACTACCATAAGATTACACCCAATATCTATAAGATTCCCGATTATACACAGATCATCAAAACCGCTGATGCATTTCAAAATGTCGTCATGATTCAAAATAACAGTGATCAGTTTTTTGAACCTTTGGGAATCTCTACCACTAATCTCTTTTTCTTTCCGCGGGCATGGTATCATCCATCAAAATTATTAGATTTTTCTTATCATCCCCTAATGTAAAGGGACTAACGTGTTATAATCATCCGAAAAAAGAACTGGAGGTTATTTCCTGTTGAAAAAATTAGCGTTTTTCTTAATCATCTTGACAACCCTTTCGGCATTCTCGTCTGAAGTATTCCTGATGGACGAAGAGTTGCCTCCCGAGCGATTTCAAATGCTCGGAGATAACCTGTACATATATTCAGTTAATCTTTTACAAAAACTCAAAACCGATTTTGAATGGGATAATATAAAAAAAACCCTTAATGTTCAATGGAATGGCAATTTCATTCAGTTCAACAATAATTCAACCAAAGTAACCCTCAATGGTGAACAAATATATCTCACAACTGCACCGAGGATAATAAACAACAGATTCTTTTTGCCTTTAATTGATACATGCAGATTATTGGGCTTGAGAATGGTGAGCTCGGATAATCAATATTACATCTATTCCTCAGTTTCAGATCTCGAAAATTACTATTGGATACCAAACGGACTGGTCTTGTCTTTTTCAAAACCGGTGAGCGTTTCCGTTGCAAAACAAGGAAACAACAATGCCATCTTTGAGGTAATCGGAGCTCAAACAGGTGAATGGATCAACTCTCAAAATAAACTGAATGGAGTCAGTGAGTTCGTAGTTGAAAATGTCTCGGAAAACACGATGAAATCATTTCTCAGACTATCTTTTGCATTTGAAAAAGACATATCGTTTGAACCTGTCACCATAGGATCAACCGTTTACTTAATCAAAACAGATACATTTGCAACGATGGGTGAGAATCAACAAGAGAATAATGTGAAGAGAGTCGTGATCGATCCCGGTCATGGCGGTTTTGACCCGGGAGCTATCAGTCCAGGAGGATTTCAAGAAAAGGATGGCGTCCTTCAAATCAGTAAATTTCTGGCAAAAAAACTCCAGGATAAAGGGTATGAAGTCTTTTTGACCCGTACCAGAGACAATTACATTGAGCTGATGGAAAGGGGAAGGTTTGCCAATCAAAAAAATGCAGATCTATTTATCAGCGTACATTTGAACTCTTTGGACAACTCCTCAGTGGAAGGGGTAGAAATCTATTATTATGACTTCTCGGAATACAGTTATAAGATTAGGCTGGAAAGACTTTACGGAGCCTCCTCTTTAACTGAAGATCTCATACAAAAAAAGGTATTCAACAAAATTGACTCAACACTCAAAAGTGAAGAATATGCACAAATCATGAGTGAGGTCTTCGTCTCTGAAGGATTTAAGATGCATAAAACAGTATCTCAAGATTTTGCCGTTGTGGCTTATTCTGAAATGCCAGCCATCTTAATTGAATGCGGCTTTCTTTCGAATCCGTCATTTGCCAAAGAAATACAACGAGCACAATTTCAGGAACAAATTGCAGATACCATTACCAAAGCTGTTATGAAGATATTTGGAGATTCAGAAGAAGAATAGAAAGTGTAACAAATTAAAACGGGGGAAATACTTATGCATAAGGCTTTATTAGTTGTGGATGTACAAAATGATTTTTACGAAACGGGTTCACTACCAGTTAAAGACGCCAGCTTCATCAATCCGGTGATTAACAGAGTCATGGAGCATAGAAGCTACAAAGCCATATTAGCCAGCCAAGACTGGCATCCGGCTGATCATGAAAGCTTTGCCGTCAATCAAAGTAAAGAACCATTTAGTCAATTTGACAATGGAAAAGGTATCGGACCTATTCTGTGGCCGGTTCATTGTCAACAGGGAACACATGGTGCTGAATTTCATAAAGATATCAAAACCGAAAATTTTGATTATATTGTCCGAAAGGGAACCCACCCACATGTGGACAGTTACTCCATCTTTAAAGAAAACAACGGGGAGGATTTGGGAATCGCATCGCTTCTCAAAGAGTTGGATATTTACGAATTAGACATCTGCGGACTCGCGTTGGATTATTGCGTTAGGTACACCGTTCATGATGCTTTGTTTTTCGGCTTTAAGATCAATCTCATTATCAACGCCACAAAAGGGGTTGAAGCTCAGGAAGGGGATGTTAAAAAGACTTTGGAAGAATTCAAACGTGACGGTGTGGTATTTAAAGAGGTGTAAGTATCTCAGTGACCGTATTTTTAAAGTACTCACCCCTTTTTTTATAATTTTCAAATCTATCAAAGCTCGACCCACCCGGGCTGAACAAAATCACATCGCCAAAAGAGCTTTCCTCTATACTTTTATCAATCGCATCATGCCACTGTTTGAAAAGCTCCTTTTCAACGGTATTTGGAATCGAATCATATAGTCTTTGGGCACTTTCTCCACACAAATAAACCTTTTTAACACCGGTTTCAATGACCCTTGACAGTTGTGTGTAATCATCCCCTTTATCTTTTGCTCCTGCCAGCAAGCGTACATTCGGATTGCTTCTTCTAAATGAATCAATGGCCGAAATCAGAGCATGGGCATTTGTGGATTTTGAATCGTTGACAAAGATTCTACCCTCCCATTCAAAAAAGACCTCCATTCGATGTTCACCTGGCACAAACGTGTTTATACCGTCTTCAATCTGTTTTACATCTATTCCAAAGCGAAAACAACAAAAAGCAGCCAAAGCACTGTTTCGAATGTTATGAACACCTTTAAGTTTCAACCTGGAAAGATCAACCGTTGCTTTCCTGCCTGGTAGCGAAAGCATCGCCAGTCTTTCAGTTTCATTAATGACACAATTTAACCCTTCACTAACACCGTACTTGTAGCTCTCTTCAAATTGAAAGTCCTCTGGCAAAATCACTTCTTTGGAAATATCCAAAATACCCATCTTTGATTTTACATACGCTTCAAAACCACCATGCCAATCCAGATGATCCTGTGCGATATTGGTTAATCCGGATAAATCAAAATACCTTTTCGTCTTGCTCAAATGTTCAATCTGAAAACTGGACAACTCAAACACCAAAATCGCCCGGCTTAAGTCCTTGTTAATCAATTCAAAAGGCGAAAACCCAATATTGCCCACCGCATAGGCTTCATGAGAAAATCTCAAAATGTGTTGTATCAACTCCACCGTTGTCGTCTTTCCGTTGGTACCTGTGATGGCTATCTTATAATGAATGGGTGGTTTTAATTCAAGAAACAATTCAACGTCCGTTTTAACCTCGATCCCCAGTTGCTTCGCCCGTTTGTAAATCTCATTATCCAACCTAACAGAAGGACTGATCATCAAAAGCTCAGTATCTAGCAGTTCATCCGAATGATTGCCTTCTTCGAACGCAATGGCATGTTGTTTTAAGAAATCACGTTTATCCTCAGCAATTTTATCCATTGAGGATACAAAAAAATCATGAGGATTATCCTTATAGGTATTCTTTAAAACTGCAAAGTTACTGACTCCCAAACCTAAAAACGTCATTTTGTATTTCAAGTTTTTCCTCACTTTTAGTCCTTTCAATTTTAAATAGGTACTTTTGTTTAACTCAAAGGAAATTTTTAGTTATTCAGCATATCCTATTTAGGTAAACGGGGGAAACCGAAAGTTCAAAAAAATGTTTATTTTTATTGTGAATAGTTGCAATATACAAAGTGAGGACGCACGATCAACCCCAAAAGGGCTTTTTCTGAAAAAACTGTGTAGTAAAACGTTTTACATCGTCTGGTAATTGGGTGATTCTTTTGTGATGCGAATATCGTGGGGATGGCTTTCCGTTCGGCCGGCGTTGGTGATTTTGATGAATTTGGCCTTTTGTTGAAGATCTCCGATGGTTTTGGCACCGCAGTAGCCCATTCCGGAACGCAATCCGCCACACAGTTGATAGGCAATGTCTTCTACGCTTCCTTTAAAGGGAATCATGCCTTCTACACCTTCGGGTACCAATTTTTCTTCAGATGCCCCCGATTGGAAATAGCGGTCGCTACTGCCTCGGATCATGGCACCAATACTACCCATTCCCCGATATGATTTGTATTTTCTGCCTTCGTAAAGAATTGCTTCTCCTGGAGCTTCTTCGGTTCCAGCAAAAATAGAACCCAGCATGACGCAAGCTGCACCGGCAGCGATAGCTTTTACAATATCGCCGGAATAGCGAATACCCCCATCGGCGATAATGGGAATATCATGTTCTGAAGCCGCCTTTGCACAATCTTTTATGGCAGTCAGTTGTGGTACGCCTATACCGGCTACAACTCTCGTAGTACAGATGGATCCTGGTCCGATTCCTACCTTAACAGCATCAACTCCCACTTCGATTAAGGCCTTTGTAGCTTCTGATGTTGCCACATTTCCGCCAACAACCTTTATCTCTGGCCAATTTTGCTTTAACTTTCTAATGGTATCCAAAACATTTTTTGAATGGCCGTGAGCTGTATCCACCACGATAAAGTCAACAAGTGACTGAATTAATGCCTGTGCCCTTTCCATGGCATCTTCTCCTGTCCCTATGGAGGCTCCGACAACAAGTCTGCCTTTTGAATCTCTTGTGGCATTAGGAAATTCCACTACACTGTTGATGTCTTTTATAGTAATCAAGCCTTTGATGATGTTGTTTTCGTCAACGATGGGAAGTTTTTCAACCTTATTTTCATGGAGTATCTTTTTTGCCTTTAAAAGAGTAATCCCCTCTTTTGCAGTAACGAGTTTTTCGATTGGGGTCATGAGTTCTTTAACAGTTTTATTGGGATCGTCTTCAAATCGTATGTCTCTGTTTGTCACCATACCCAGTAGCTCGTTTTTTGGATTGACAACGGCAAGCCCCCCCACTTTGTACTCTCTCATCAGTTCATCGGCATCGACAACATATTTATCTGGCGCGATGGTTAAAGGGTCATAGATAATCCCGTTTTCGGTTCTTTTTATTCTGTCAACCTGCTCTGCTTGCTCTTTGATGGTCATGTTTTTATGTATCACACCAACCCCGCCATTTCTTGCCAATGCCTTTGCCATAGCATATTCGGTAACGGTATCCATAGCAGCACTTACTAAGGGCATCCTTAGTGTAATACTTTTTGTCAACCGTGTATCTAAACAGGTTTCCTTGGGGGTTACCTCGGAATAAGCGGGGGCAAGCAGAACATCGTCAAATGTAATACCTTCAATCATCTCCATTTTTTCCCTCCATTTTCAATTTATTCAACGACGAAAAAAAACCTCTCTTCTAAAATTTCTTCTCGTGTATAATCGTATTCAATACCATACTTTTCGACAATTTCATTTTGTTTTACCGGAGCAATTGATCCAATTCTGGACCACTCATATCTTGACAAAGTGTATCCCCCAGGTTCATATTTTGAAAGATAAACACCATCACCCACTTTATACGGAAAAGCGGGGTTAAAATTAATCACTTGTTTGTTTTCAATCAAGGCTAGATCGGAGTAAGCAGTTTCATTCTCTTTCTCTTTTATTGACACTTGTGCGTTGAAATGTTCATTCCATATTGGAATGATTTCCGCTGTGTTATCTCGTGTAACTTTGATTTTACCAATAACTGTTGATAAAGCGGGTGATATGAGAAAACCATTTAAAGGGATCGTATCATCAGAGGCTACTCTTAAAATCTCTGCATCTCTTGTCCCAACCGTATTAATCAAAAACACGGTGTGTATCAATTCAGATGGATCCATTTGTTCACGAATAGACAAATACTCACGTAATTGCTCATATTCCCGCTTATAAATCATAGTATATGATGTGCTGATCAAACGCTCATATTCAATATCATCCAATGCAAAAGATCGTTCGATATTTTTAATGTAAGCATTAAAAGAAAATCTCCAATTTTCAAGAACGGCGTGGGGGTTTTTAGCAAAAGTTCCCAACATTGCATGTTGATTTGGAAAAAAAAAGGTAAAAGCCAACCAAGCGATCAAAAAAAACGAACACGATACAAAGGTCGTTTTCTCCGCTCTGCTCATTGATTAAATAACCTCCTGAATCAACGGATGAAGTGCTTTATTTCTTTGAATAACCATATTACCTCGAACACACAAGAATTCGGGCTCCTGTGGAACAAGAATATTGATATCCAAAGACCTTTTCAGGTAATTGATGAATCCGGAGTAATTGGCCAATCCTCCGGCAAAAATGATCCCTCTTTCCATGATATCTTGGATCAGTTCCGGTGGAATTCCCTCCATACTTTCCTTTAAAGAATTGACTAAGTAGTTCAATTGTTTGAGAATCAATTCCCAAAGTTCTTTTATCGTGATAAAGATTTTTTTCGGCAATCCATTCATTTTATCGATTCCCACAACCGGTCCAATCTTTTTCTCAGCTGTTTCATTTTCCGCTAATGCCTTCTTTACAATCTCTTCTACTGTGTTTTCTCCCAACAAAATTTCATGGCGTTCACTCATATGAGATGCTATAACCCGCTTTAATGTTTGTAAACTGAAATCAGGGGCGGCTGAAAACACCACGTTGGATAAGGACAGTATGGCAACCTCAGTATGTTCAGACCCGGTAATGACGATCATATTCCCCTTGGATTCGGTGATATCAATCCCAGCACCAACTGTGGCTGCAACGGATGAATCTAAAAGATAAACTCTTGAAGCTCCCGCTTCAATAACCGCTTCACAAAGAGCTTCTTGCTCCACAACGGTGGCATTGACAGAGGCGTTAACAATAAAATCAGGTTTAAAAAGTCCTTTCATGTTCTTTTTTTCGAAAAATAACAACTGAAGCAACTGAACCATGGCATTGTAATCGCAAATCGTTCCACCTTTAACGGGTTTGATTAATCGAAAATCAGGGGGTAACTTGCCCGTTAATTGTTTTGCCATATCACCAACCGCTGTTGTTTCGTTATAGGCATTTTTCAATAGTGCATTTGCAGTATTGAGTAAGATCTC
Organism: uncultured Thermotogaceae bacterium; assembly: GCA_964449405.1. GTDB lineage: Bacteria > Thermotogota > Thermotogae > MWEM01 > MWEM01 > JASUTC01. The sequence continues at coordinate 10,933 of CAYUYU010000013.1, read as the reverse complement.
TCCTGATTTATCACAAATTTTCAAGATATCACTGCCAGCATCCAAGCTGAAGTTGTTTCTAAGCAAAAAAACCCCTTCTTTCTGAAATACCCGGGAATTCCCGGCTATTTTCTTACAATAGGTGCACGAACAAACCGCTTCTCAATTTAGGTTCAAACCAGGTAGATTTGGGAGGCATGGTTTTATCAGCATCCGCCACATCCAACAGCTGTTCCATCAATGTGGGATACATGGAAAAGGCGCATTTCCATTCCCCGCTGTTTACCTTATTCTCGAGTTCTCTCAATCCTCTTATACCCCCGATGAAATCAATTCTTTCATCCGATCGGGGATCTACAATTCCTAAAATCGGGTTTAACAAGTTATCCTGCAATATGGCCACATCTAAGGACTTCACCGGATCGCTCTTCACATAAGTGCCTTCTTTTGCCTTCAGTGAATACCATTTTTTATTCAAATATAAACCAAATTCTTTACTGGTCGAAGGTGAATAAGAGATGTCTCCCTCCTCTTTCACTACAAAGGATTCTTTAACTCTGTCCAAAAACTCCTTGTCCGTTAACCCGTTTAAGTCTTTCACGATTCGGTTGTAGTCTAAAATCTTTAACTGATTATGAGGAAACAAAACCGCTAGGAAAAAATTGTATTCTTCTGCCCCAGTATGATTTGGATTTGCATCTCTTTTAATCTCTCTCACCCTTGAGGCTGAAGCTGCTCGATGATGGCCGTCTGCAATATACAATGAATCAACTTGCAAAAAAGCTTTGATGAGTTCTTCTTTATTGTCTACTTGGAAAATACGATGCCTGCACCCGTATTCATCGGTCAAATCGTAGAGTGCTTCACTGTGCGCGTTTACCATGATCAGATCGTCGATTTGTTTGACACTTCTGTAAGTCAGGAAAACCGGACCTGTGTTGGCATTTGTGGCCAAGATATTATTGACACGATCATCTTCTTTCTTTCTTCTTGTAAATTCGTGCTTTTTGATTTTAGACGCCTGATATTCATCTACAGAAAAACAGCCGGCAATCCCCACCTGTCTGTGACCTTTCCATTCTTGTTCATAACAGTACAATTGTTCTTCTTGTTCCTGAATCAGAATCCCGTGATCGATAAACTTTTTGAGATTTTCAGCAGCTTTTTGATACACACTTTCATCATAGGGATCAACTGACGGATCCAGGTCTACCTCCGGTTTGACCACATGCAAGAAAGAGTAATCATTGTCCTTAACCTCATCTCTTGCCTCATCTGAATTTAACACATCATACGGCTTGCTGGCGACCTTTTCAACTAATTCCTCTTTGGGTCTGACAGCCTTGAAAGGCTTTAAAATTGACATGTTACCATCCCTCCTCTAAATTGAAACTCTCTCTATTTTTTTGATATTGCCCTTTTTCTGTTTTTTTAATCTGCCCGGTTTCTATTAGTTCACGCAACACCTCTCTTACCAAATTGTAGGAGTAAAAACGCGTAAAAAAACGCTCAGTAAAACTTTCGAGTTTTTCCATTTGTCTCAATAACTGCCCTCTACCATGAAAATCCTCTTGCTTGATTATGGCGTTGATTTTCCCAACCAATTGATTTGTGAGATTGGTGTGTTCTTCCAACATATTATCCGTGTCATAGTCAAAAATTCTGATAGTGCTGTCAACAATCGCTTCTGCGGTGAAGGTATGTTTGTTGCCTGTCAATGGAGCAATCCCAATAAATTGAGGTCTAATGATAATATCCAGCAGGGTTAATGACTGAAAGGCAAGGTATGTGACTACCTTGCCTTCTATCAATTTATAAATCTTTCTGTCCGTTTCTCCCTGAATAAAAATCAGTTCACCGGCAGAAAAATCCCTATTTTCCATTTACGACTCCTTTACCCAATTCTCCTTTACCGGTTGCATTGAAAAATTCGTTGTCTTCATCCTTTTGAAGAATATGTTCATACCACTTAAAAGCTTCATTTGCAAATCTACTGATAATGGCATCCAAATCTGAATTTTCCAATTTTTCCTCAACCTTTTTTCTTAAAGAGGGCATTAACTCCCATTTTTTTTCTTTTTCAGGAGTGAAAATTATCTTTTCCATATCCTTCCCGGTTATCCCATCATCTACCTTTTTCAAAAGCTTAAATATGGTCTCGATGAAGGTGTCACCAATTTCACCAGTATGCTTTTTCAACTTTATTTCTTTATGATAGCCGGGTGTTAACTCTTTTTCAAAGTGGACATAAGAATACATCTTTTCACCGGATCTCTTCATCTGTGAATTCACCTCCTCATCAAATCTGCCATTTTGTTCCTTCGGGACCATCCAAAAGCTGAATCCCCTTTTGAGAAAGACTGTCTCTGATTAAGTCCGCCTCTTCATACATCTTCTTCGACCTCAACTCCGCTCTCAATGAGATTAATGTTTCCATTACCTCATCGAATTTTGAATCTGATTGTACTTCTTTTTTAGTGGGAACTTCTGAAAACAATCCCAAAACATCAGAAAATTCCCCTTTGATGATCCAATAAGCCTCTGTGAGTCTTTCCTTATCCTTAGTCGTATTTATCTCCTTAACAATGTCAAATATCATCGAAAGAACTTTAGATGTGTTGAAATCATCATCGAGATATTCTACAAATCGATCTCTTTTGTCTTTTACCCAGTTGGTCTCTTTTTTTAAGTATGGCGGAACCCCATTACAAAACTCTTCAACCTTGGAAAGAGATTCATTAACCCGGTTTGCAGCCTTTTTCCATTCGTCGAATCGCTCTTGTGAATAGTCAATAGGGCTTCTAAACTGTGTTGAAAAAAGAAACATTCTGACAGCGTCACGACCATATTTTTTAAGGGCTTCCCTGACTGAGATAATATTTCCAACAGATTTTGCCATCTTGGCACCATTCATTTGCAGCATTCCATTGTGAAGCCAGTATCGGGCAAATACCTTACCCGTACAGGACTCACTTTGGGCTCGCTCGTTCTCATGATGGGGAAATATCAGGTCGTTACCTCCCGCGTGAATATCAAAGGTCTCTCCTAAGATCGTCGTGGCCATGACGGAGCATTCAAGATGCCATCCCGGTCTTCCTTTCCCCCAGGGACTTTCCCAGCTTGGCTCATCCGGTTTCGCCGGTTTCCATAAGGTGAAATCACCAGGATTTCTCTTGCGCTGATCTACTTCGATTCTGGCTCCGGACATCATATCCTCAAGCTTCCTGTGAGATAATTGACCATAACCTTCGTACAATGTTACATCATAAAAGACCTCACCTTCAACAACGTATGCAACTCCCTTTTCAAGTAAGTTTTCAATGAAAGTGATGGTTTCTCCTACATAATTCGAGGTCCTGGGGTGAATATTAGCATCCCTGACCCCAAGATTTCTCATATCCCTCAAATATTCACGAATGAATGTTCTGGTGATTAAGTCAAAATCCCAGTCTTCTTCGTTGATTCTGTTGATGATCTTGTCGTCGATGTCCGTAAAATTCATAACATATGTCACTTTGTACCCTCTATACTCAAAATAGCGACGCAAGGCATCAAAGACAACAGCAGGTCTGGCATTACCGATATGGACTGTATTGTAAACAGTCGGGCCGCAAACATACATGCTGACTTCGTTTTCCTTCATCGGTATGAAAGTGACTTTTTCTTTTGCCAAAGTATCTGTTAATCGGATCATAAAATATCGACTACTCTCTCAAGTCGTTTGAGCATTTGATTTCGTCCAATGAGGTGAATGACATTAACAAGTTCAGGTCCATCTTCCTCCCCGGTTAAAACTACCCTTAACATATGATAAAACTTTTTGGAGTTGACCTTCACTCGCTTTGTGACTTGTTTGAACAATTCATAAATATTCGGAATATTCCAAGAATCAGCAGATTTCACCGCATGGTATAGCTCAATAAATGCAGGATCGGTATCATCCTCCTTGATCTGTTGAGCCCAGGCTTTTTTTAAAATTGGTTCCTTGAAAAAAACTTCAAGTCTTTCGGGTATCTCATCAAACTGATGGATTTTCTTTTTTAAAGAAACCACAGCCTCTTTGATCCATTTATAATTGGAGTCAAAATGCGTTTCATCCATCAAACCCGCCTCTAAAATGTATTTTTTTGCATATTGTGTTAATTTATCATCATCTAATTCTCGGATATAAACACCGTTCATCCATCTGAGTTTTTGCTCATCGTAAATGGCAGCACTTGAATTAACCCTTTCAATGGTAAATTCCTTTATCATCTCATCCATAGACATGATCTCCTTTTCTTCGGGATGAGACCAACTCAAAAGCGCCAAATAATTCATGACACTTTGAGGCAGATAACCCATTTCTTGGTATTTTTCCACAGAAGTTGCTCCATGCCGTTTACTCAGTCGAGCCCCATCTGGACCGAGAATCATTGAAACATGGGCAAATTTGGGCAGAGGGTATTCCATCCCTTCAAATACAGCCAATTGCCGTAGCGTATTGGACAGGTGATCGTCACCTCTGATCACATGACTTATTTTCATAAGGGCATCATCCACTACAACTGCAAAATTGTAGGTGGGAAGCCCTGTGCTTCTTAAAATGACAAAATCACCAACAGTTCCTTTCTTAAAGGTGACCTCTCCTTTTATCAGGTCGCTTATGGTGTAATCTTTATACGGCATCTTAAAATAGATAACGGGTTCTATGCCTTTTGAATGATACTCTTCCCTTCTTTGAGGTGTATCGAACTGGTTGAGCATCTCTTCATTATAATGGGGCGATTTCTTCTGTGCCAGTAAACCCTCTCTAATCTTTTCTAACTCCTCGGGATATACATAGGCTTCATATGCTTTGCCCTGTTCCACCAAATCATGAGCGACTTTTTTATATATTTCCATTCTCTCAGATTGCCTGTAAGGACCGTATTCGCCGCCAACTCCGGGGCCTTCGTCCCACTTGAATCCAAGCCATTGCATCGTATCTAACAGAGATTGTTCCGATTCGGCGGTAGACCTTTCCAAATCCGTATCCTCTATCCGTAAAATAAATTTTCCATCTTGATGTTTTGCAAACAAGTAATTAAACAAAGCAGTTCTCGCGCCACCAACGTGCAAATAGCCTGTAGGGCTGGGAGCAAATCTCACCCTAATCATTTTTCTACCTCCAAATCATTATAAACTTTAGTGTTATAGTATAACATAGGAGACCATTGCCAATTTCTTATAATTCCATCAACCTGACCATTCCTACCATCATACCGATGATTTTGGTTCCCTGTTCCCGAATTCTTTTACTTCTCAAAGACGGGTTGAGAAATTCCACCTCAAAAGTATCCGTATGTTTTAAAACCCTTCCGATGTAAAGTTCGTTGTTATGCATTAATGCGGTTATGTTTCCCCTGATGGATTCAACAGATGAAAATATAATTACATCATCCATCAGATAAAACGGATACATATACCTTGATAGAATAGGACCCAATTTGATAGCCAGATCCCCCTTTTGAAAAAGCACATGTCTTTTGGTCTCAGTTAAAGACGGTTCTTTTGAAGGATCGTATTCCAAAACGGTCAAAGCCTTATCCGTTTTAGGATTGGGATCATCACTAAACCCGAAAAGATAATCATATGAACAACCAAAAAAGCCTTTAATTCTCTCTAGGATCTCTTCTCTTGGCATTCTTTTTCCCGTTTCATACATACCAACGGCATTAGTGCTTGATTGAATGACATTGGCAAGTTCCTCTTGAGAAAGCCCCTTTTCATTTCTCAATTCCTTTAAACGTTTGGCAAATTTATCTCTAAACATAGCATCCCTCCCCTTGATAGTTTATCACGAATCGTGCTGCAATAAAACTCTTCAATCATATTATCTCGTGTTATTTTATGGTTTCCATAAAAAAGTCTTTAAATCAATCCGGCTTGACTTAAAAACAACCCCCTCGTTTTCCAACAACTCTCGTTGCAAAGCATACTCTTCAGGAGCTTTCAAGCTTATACTGCCATTGCTGTTGATGACCCTGTGCCAGGGCAGGAGCATCTCAGGCTTTGCATTTGAAAGGGCATACCCCACCATTCTCGCAGTACACGTCCCTTCAATTTGTGCAATCAACCCATACGTTGCCACCTTTCCTTTGGGTATCCTTTTAACGATAGCATATATATTCTCATAGCAGGACTTCCTTTTAGCCATTCATTCATTCACTTTCTTTCCCAAACAACTTCTCTTTGCACATATTCTATATCCAAGAGCCTGTTGTTGTTCCATTGCAATCGGAAATTACGTTTCTGACCTTCCAATTTCAATCCGTTGGCGGTAATGCTAAAAATCCAGCGATCGGGCCTTTGAATCGCTTTTCTGGCTTCTTTTGCGATGTTGACGGGAATATCATAGTTTAGCATATACTCCAAGGGGACAGGGTATGGCGTTTCAAAGATAAGATGACCGTTTTCAAACTGGCTGTAACCACTCCAGGTATAGCCGTTTTTCATTTGAATACTAAAAATACCCGTTTCATTTATATAACAGCTTTTTATCCCCTTGTCTCCCTTCCATTCTCCCTGAATGGTTAGGAAGATATTATCATCATCTTCAACATAAAATTCTTCAATTTTTTCTATATTGTAGACTACTTTTGTACCATCTTTAAAAGAGATCACCAATTGTTTTGAAAGACAAGTGAACGAAAAAAGCAACAAAAGCAAAGTGATAAAAATCAATTTCTTAAACAATTTCAAGCACCCCCAAAATAAGATGTGGTTTATTTCTTTCAATCTATCCTAAAACATCATCCCCTTAGTTTTCCATAAGCATAACAATCATGCCATATAGGCCGATTATTCTCATCACGCCGGAAAAAACCCTGTTTTTCAAAAAAGCCCTCCCTCTTCATGCCTATCTTCTCTAATACTTTCCAGGAGGCAAAATTGTTCGGATTACAGTAAGCTGTTATTCTGTGTACATTCCAATGAATAAAGGCATGTTCAATCAACGACTTTGAAGCCTCACTACAATAGCCCTTACTTTGGTAAGAGGGATTGAAAATGAATCCAAGTTCCCAAGTCATGAATTCCAGTGGCTGGATATGTGAAAAATACAAATGACCAACCATCTTATTTATCTTTTTAAGGGTTACGGCAAAAAAGTCATTCCCACAAGATCGGTTTGCAGCCATTTTCTTAGCCTCTTCTTTTGTAATGGGTTGGCCGGGTTCAAATATATAAATCTCCTTTAGGGAAAGATAATCGTAAAGATCCTTCCAATCACTTGGCACAAATTTTCTGATAATCAGTCTATCCGTTTCTATCATCAAACACCTCAACTGTTAATTACGTCTTTTAATATCACAACTGTCTATATATCATATTATACATGATATGGATGTCAGAATCGGTAAGAAGCAAAAAAAATTATGGAAGGTGAAAAAAATGGATTTTTATAAGGCAATTGAAAAAAGACATTCTGTCAGAAGTTATCAGAATTATCAACTGATAGAAGAAGAAAAAAAACTCCTTAAAACCAAATTGAATCATTTAATGAGTATTCATCAAGATAATCTCTTAAACTGGAAACTTGAAGAAACAACTCAAGCATCCGGAAGATTTTATGCAAAACATGCTATTCCCCCTGAAGATTATTTGATTGAATACGGATTTCAAGGTGAACAAATTATTCTATTTTTGGTGGAACAAGGCTTTGACACTTTATGGAAAGCTGCAGGTATCCCTTTAGATATCCCAGCATACCTCATATTCGGGAAAGGAAAAGGAAAAAAAACCTTTACGGAAAAGGTGATGGGATTTTTTGTCAATGCGGGTAACAGGAAGGATATGTCAACATTTATTCAAGTTGATCCATCAAGCTTGACAGATTCTCAACGGAAAATTATTCAAAGCTGTATCCTATCCCCCTCTGCCATTAACAAACAACCCTGGTCATTTCATTTCCAGGATGAAAAAACGTTAGAAATACGCATCACAGGAAAAGGCAAAAACAACTATTTAGACACCGGGATTTGTTTATATCACGCTTATCAAGCGTTTTCTATAGAATACAAAACACCGGAGTTGATTAAAAAAGAAGATTTTCACTGGATCGTTAAAGCATAGGCGAATCTCAAAGCAATCATAACTATAATGAGCATCCCATCATTGTGGATGCCCGAAATTTTACAATGAAAATTCCTTTACGGAATCTCGAATCAAATCATCAATCTCTTCTTTAGAAAGTTTTGTCATCTGATCATACATCTTCTTATAGACAAATCCTGCTTTCTCGTTCATCACCTGCCCACCCGGAAAAACCCTTTTAAAAACGGCCCCTTTAACCAATTCTGAGGGAAAATTCTTTTCAAAATATTCTGTTATCTGTGAATCTTCGGTTTTAGAAGCACAACAAACAAAAAGCCCTACCTTCTTTTTTTTCAATGTATTCAAATGTTTTTTTAAAAACGATTTCAACACTTTTGGTGTCTTACCCATATAGACCCCACCACCAACAATGATGCCATCCCAACCATCCAAATCCATTTTTTTCGCGCTCTTCACGTCTACAGCCTGACTGCCATCCCCAAATTCTTCCGCCAAACGATTGGCATACATACCTGAACTACCGTATTTTCCCGTAAAAACTATCAACACTTTCATAAATCACCTCCATACTTATCCTTCTCTTTTTTTTTCTTTACCCCAAACCCAAGACCCTAAACCCTATAACTATTAATTAACTCCCAAAAACAATCTCTCTCACTTCACCTCAAAAGGCAGCGACTCTCCCGACAAACCCGCGATAACATTCTCTGCAACCATCACCGACATCTTGCTTCTTGTGGCATAACTGGCCGAGCCAATATGGGGAACAACAATACAGTTGTTTAGTTTTAACAACTTTGAATCTGTAGGAATCGGCTCGGGATCCGTTACATCCAACCCAGCCCCTGCAATCTTGCCTGTTTCCAAGGCATCAATCAAATCGTCCGTATTGATTACCGCTCCCCTTGCCGTATTAATAAGAATACAGTTGGATTTCATTCCATTTAAAGCCTTTTGATCAATTAAACCTCTGCTTGAGTCGTTTAAATTGGTGTGCAGGCTAATATAATCAGATTGGCGATAAATTTCATCCAAAGAAGCATATTCAACATTCATTGCTTCTTCAACGTCCGGTTTAGGTGTTCTTGAATGATACAACACCTTCATCCCAAATCCCAGACCCCTTTTGGCCATGGCCTGACCAATTCTGCCAAACCCAATTACTCCAAGTGTACTTCCCCATACATCATAACCCAGCAGCAATTGAGGTCCCCAAGTGTGCCATTTCCCGTCTTTCACATATTCATCCGCCTCTACTATTCTCCTGGATACGGCCATTAAGAGCGAAAAAGCAAGATCAGCAGTTGTTTCCGTTAAAACACCCGGTGTATTTCCAACTTGAATCCCTTTTTTTGAAGCGTACTTTACATCGATATTATCAAATCCCACGGCATAATTGGCAATCACTTTTAGTTTAGAGGCTTTTTCTATCAGTTCTTGATCAATTTTGTCTGAGAGCATACAAACTAATCCACTCACATCTTGAATCTTTGATACAAGATAATCGCGTGGAATCGGCATCTCGTCGAGCCAGACCTCAACTTCATATTTTTTCTTCAAAATTTCGATTCCCTCTTCAGAGATTCTTCGGGTAATCAACACTTTGTCTTTTTTCATTTTCAATTCATCCTTTATTCAAATTCTGTATTCACAGTCATCTCACTTGAAAAACATCCTTTTTGATTATACTTTAAAAAAATAATATTTCATAATAAGCCATTTAACAATGAAATTTCAGACTTAACCAAGAGTAATGTTACAATTTTTACGATTTTATTCATTTATTATGTTATACTGTATCAGAAAGATGTTTTATATGTGAGGTGAGTTAAATGAATGCATTTGATAAATTTAAAAAAATCGTAAAAGGCGAAGTATCACAATGTCATTGTTGTATCCATTATAAAGAAACTTCAAGCAAAGACATATGTGATGCTTTCCCCAAGGGAATCCCCCAAGATATTCTGAACAACTACATCTGTCATGATCAACCTTTCCCAGGCGACAATGGCATTCAATTTGAGTCAAAACCGGGGTATGAATCCATTAAAATAAAAATGAAAGCGTGTTTCTAATCCCCTAAAATCATTCCTGTTTTTCTTCCATACGCCTTTACTTGGTGGACAAAGGCTTCTAACCTCGTTTCAATACCCGTATCCGATTGGCCATCAAACTCAACATCAATCCAAGGCATATTGTCATGATCTCTCCTGAAGGTATCCGACAATGAGGCGATAATCGTTCCGGGCAAACAAGAAAAGGGCAGTATGGCGGCGATACCTGATATTCCAGTATCCGCCAAACAGGCTGCTGTACCCAAAGCCAAAGGGGGATCTCCTACATAATCCCTGTGGATATAAGGGGCACTGCCACTCAAGATTGCTTCAACGCTAAAACATCGGTCTGATTCAACAACTTCCTCCATAGCCTTTTCAAATCCGTTCCCAATACGATGCTGAAAAAAGCCTTGGACCTTTGCGAGTATTGCCTTTCGCCAATCAGAAGCCCATACACTTTCTTCAAAATATCGTTTGGATGAGAGCTCAATCCACTCTCGTACCGGGGCCATAATGGTTTCAGCTCCCAATCTTTCCAATCTTTGTTTCAAAAAACCGCTGCAATAGGGATTATCCCGCATAAAGATTTCTCCTACAATGGCAATTACCGGCTTTCTGGGAATTTCCAGCTGCCTGATGGCACTAAAAGACTCTCCGGCCTCTTTTAAAACTTTTTTGGCCCCTTTACCCCCGGTTTCTATCACATGAATCAATTGTTGTAAATAGTGCCGATAAACCCCTTCCGTTTCCCCTTTAACCGCTTCATAAGGTTCTTTTTCCTGGCGCATCTTGCCCAAAAACTCCGCACACAGCAATCCTTT
>CAYUYU010000012.1:0-26038 GCA_964449405.1 uncultured Thermotogaceae bacterium | reverse complement strand
CCTTTTGTGCATATTCTAAAGCCTTTTCACGATTTCCTGTTTTCAAATAGGCTTCCACGATCCCAAAATAGGGTTCTAATTGTTCCGGGGAAGCTTCCATCGCTTTTTTGAACCCTTCTATGGAAGTCGTCATATTGCCCATTGGACTATAAAGGTTTAACCAGCCGTTAGACAAATTTAAAAAATAATCTTGAGAATCCATTGCTAAACCCTTATTGATAGAAGTTTGAGCCTCCGTTGCCAACTTCATCTGTTCTAATGGAGAAACGCTATCTATCATCCTTAAAGTGGTGTAGGCATAAAGACCAAGAATCATTGGGTTTTCAGGCTGTTTTTGAAGAAGTCCTTTGATCTCTTCTCTGGATCCTTTGATTGTTTCTGTGGTTGGATCATTCATCAACATCCTTGAAATGCTTTCAGCGGATCTTTGTATAATTTGCTCTTCATTTAGAGGTTCCTTTTTTTCTGTTGTAACTTGTTCCTCTTTCATTGGTACAGGCTTCATCTCTTTCTCAACAACTCCACTCTGACCCGAATCTGGGGCAATGGAGAAATACTGCATAACCATTTGAAGAACTTGCGGAAGAACATCAACCAACTGTTTCAAAAAAGGTTCCTTGTTACTGAGTGATCGGATCTCAATATCATCACCGCTGATAATGATGATGCTATAGGGAATCAAGTTCACACTACCTGATGTTCCTGCAGCAATTAAAGGTTCGCCTCCTCCCCCTCCTAAAAAGAAAGTGCTCACTTCAAAAACGGGAATAAAGTACTTATTACCTACTTGAATGGGATCACCCATAGCCATATTCGGTGTAATATTTTCAAAACTCGAACCTAAAAGCATCCCTGGTATTTCAGAAACACTTTCAGCAAAAAGAAAGCTCATAACTAAAACCATAAAACATACAATCAACATCAATTTTCTCATTAAATTCCTCCTCCGCTTTTCACTTTTTTAGGTTGTATTGTCGCCTAAATTACTCCATATAACTAAAAACGCCATGAACGCATAATTGATCATTTATTATAACACCATTTTATTAAGGAAACATTAAAAAAGGGGCGATTTTTCTGCCCCCTTTTTTTTTATTCATACCCGTACATCAAGTACCGCTCCGAGACCATCTTGTTTTGGCAACGTCTCTAATAACTGTGTATTTTCCTCAAGAGCCTGGTCCATAACCTGCTTCATGACCGCGGTACCCATCTCAGCAGAAATTTCAAGATTCTTTAGTTGCATTGCTGATTGGGTAATTCCGGATGATATACCGTCTACACCCATATAACCACGCTCCTTTCATTAAAAGGGTACATATGTTTATCGACGGATTACCCGCTTACTTAATTACGCCCGTATTTTCTTTTTTTGCAAATCACCTGCTTAATGGTAGAATATATTAGTAACTTTAAGTGAGGTTTTTATATGTCTAACAAGATCGCGATCATAGACGGCTATATCGATGAACCCGCTCAATTTGGCGTTCCCCCTTATATATCTTCGTTAAGTAGATATGCCTTTGGTTGTTATATGTACTATGGGGTTCAACCAGAATATTATACAATTGATCAAATAAGAACAAATGAACTTTGGAACTATCTCAATGGGTTTGATCACTTAGTGTTGATTGGCGGTGTCAGTGTTCCCGGGAAATATATTGGCGGAAATCCCTTAAAATACAAAGAATTGGAAAAGATCTCACAAACAGCCCCCAAACCTTTGAAAATCTACAAAGGGCCCTATACACTTGGTTACACAACTGAAGGTGGAAGAAACGCCCGGTTCCTCGAACATTTGAACGATTTGTTCGATTGCCCGGTTACCGGCAATTTGGAAACCTTTTTGTTTCAACTTTTAAAAGGCGATTTACCAGATGAATCTGTTGAAAGAGATGATTCCGTTTTAGAGATGATTGCTCCATGTAGTGCTCTAATCCTAAAACAACATCCCAATTTTCCTGATCTCATCTGTGAAATTGAAGTATCAACCGGTTGCGAAAGACAAACCCACTGTTCTTTTTGCACTGAACCGTTCTTTTACGGTAAATATCATGAAAGACGCCCGGACGATATTCTAAATGAGGTTGAAGCACTTGCCAATAATGGCGCCAGATTTTTCAGATTGGGGCGCGCAGCAAACATATTAGCTTACGGTTGTACTGAAAATGATAGGAATGCTGATTTTTTAAGGCATTTATATTCAGGGATTCGCAAAAAGTGTCCAACATTGAGTATGCTGCATACTGATAATGCAAATCCGAGTTTCATCGAAAACAATATAACCGTATCAAAAAAAGCTTTAGAAGTCATCAGTACCTACAACACCGCTGGAGATTGTCTGTCTTTTGGCGTTGAAAGCTTTGATAAAACCGTCATTCAACAAAACAATCTCGCCATAGGGGCTGAAGGAGTTATTGATGCCTGTGAAACGGTCAACCAGTTTGGAAGCTTCCTAAAAGAAGGAATTCCCGCATTGTTACCAGGCATAAACCTCCTGTATGGATTAATTGGAGAAACAACTGACACGTTCAATATCAATTTTACTTATTTAAGGAAACTACTTGAAAAAGGGATTTTATTGCGTCGGATCAATATAAGAAAAGCCATGATTTTTCCGGAAACACCCCTTTATAAGTATTCACAAAAACATAAAATTAAAACTCATTCACGGGACTTTAGAAAATTCAAGGAAAAGATCAGAGAGGAAATTGATAGACCAATGCTTAAAAAAATCTATCCCTATGGAACACTGATAAAGGATGTGATTATTGAATATAACAAAGGCAATATCTCTTTCGGAAGAAAATTGGGGACATATGCCATTTTGATCGGCATCAGAAAAAAAATAAAACCAAGTACAAAGGTTGATGTAAGGGTTACTGAACACGGATACAGATCCATTACAGGTGTTATTGTCAATGAGGAAGGATAACAATGGCGGAAAAAATAATCAATGAATTTGACATTTTTGCTATTCATATCAATCTAAAATGTACGTCTCTTGATGAAGTTATTTTAGGGTATTTTTTTGGTAAAAAAAACGCGAATTTGGAATATACCTTTTTTAATTTTCCCGCTTCTGTTCGACAAAAATTACCTGAAATCAGTGACAACCCACATTTGAAATTCAAAGAAGAATTGAATGATATATCAAACAAATTGATTCCCGATCACCCCGAAATCGTTGAAAGAAGCGCAAAATTGATGGAATACATCAACATACAATTCAGAAAAATAGGTGGTCTGGAACACTTTTCAAAAAGGCTGTCTTACTTAGGTGAAATAGATGAAAAAGATGAAATCAGCATGGAACTTTTAGGCTTGTTTGACAATTGGGTTGAAAAAAAGGAGCTACAATATGCCATTGAATTTTTTTCAGCTGAAGACTATTCAAAAAAAGTCCTTGAAAGTGCTGATTTTTTTCCTGAGAAAGAAAATCTTAACAATTATCTTGATTTAACTAAGATGCCTGAATTTTACCCGCTAATTGACCCGATTCAAGGAATTTCAATCGACGCCTTTGAGGTTGGCATGCCGTTAAAAATAACCATACTTTCTTATCCGAATGAAGAAACTGAAAATATATTAAAAGAACACTATCAAAACCACATCGATCCAAAAGAGGGATATTTAAAAACCATTGAAGCTGACATTGTTTCCAAAGAATTATTAACCGGAAAAACCGATACCTATGTTCTTGTAAAAGTTCGCCTTTTCGATGATATATGTGCTTATTCCATCATACTCAAATCTTTAAAACTGAATCGAAGCCAATCGATTAAACACAATCTACTCCCCCCCATAAAAGAAGAAGAGGAAGAAGAAAGTATCCCCAATGGAGAAGAAAAGATTTACAAAGGAAAAATCAAAAAGGAAACCAAAGTCTTGGCGATCCTAAAAGAAAAAGCAAAATTCCAATTTGCCGATCTGATTCTTGTTTTAATAATATTGGGTGGCAGTATAGCCCTAATCGCATTGTTGGTAGACTTGATGTCAAAAAAATAATGGAGGCGGATGAATGAACCATGTATTTGGAATAGTACCTTCTCGAAGATTGGGAAGATCATTGGGTTTAAGTCCAATACCTTTCAGCACTTGCACATATTCATGCGTTTATTGTCAACTTGGAAGAACCAAAAACATGATGGCGGAACGCAAGCATTTTTTTAAGATTGATGATTTAATTGGAGAACTTAAAGACTATAAAAATAAAGAAGACGAGTTTGATGTAATTACTCTGGTGGGAGAAGGAGAACCTACGTTGTACTCTCAAACAGGTGAATTAATTCACAAAATCAAAGAGATTTTTAATAAGCCCGTTGCATTAATCACAAACGGCTCGCTTTTTTTTCTTCAAGAAGTTCGTCAGGAATGTCTATATGCCGATATCGTCATGCCCACATTGGATGCTTGGGATGAAGATAGTTTTAAGATGTTAAACAGACCCATTAGGCAAATCACATTTAAGAAGATGTACCAAGGACTAATGGCATTCAGAAAAATCTACAAAGGAGATTTTTATCTGGAAATCATGTGTGTAAAAGACATTACTGACCGGGAAAACAACATGGATCTGTTAACTGAAAAAATCAAACTTCTGACTCCTGACAAGGTCTATATCAATACACCGGTCAGGCCTCCCGCAGAAAATTGGGTAAAAAGATGCCCTAAAGTGTTTGTTGATAAGCTGAAAGAACAGTTCAAATCAAATAAAGATGTGGAAATCCCTGATACTAATTTGTACAGTCATAATCGAGATTTGTATCAAGCGATTATTGAAATCATCAAACGACACCCCCTTGATCAATCGGGGATAGAAAAGTTTTGTGAAACACGACAAGAAGACCCCATCAGGATCATTAAAAGATTAATTGATGATGCTCACGTTGAAAAGATTCATTATGAGAATAAGAATTTTTTCAGAACAAAATCCCATAAAGAGAAACCTTGACAAAAAAATATCGTGAAGATAGAATCTACCTTCAACTTACTATCAAAAAATATCAGCATAAACATTGGCTGTGTTTTGTTTTTTTACTGTGCTGCTACCAATCCATTAATGAAGATTTTCAACCACATTTTTTAACCATGATCCCTTTTTGTAGCGTTTAATTAGAATAAAAAATTTGGTTGTCTCTTCTACCATACAAAGCGAATAAACCACGGGAAATGGCCATTTTAAGACGAGACCGGCGATAGCTGATATGGGGATACCGATTAACCACAGACAACCAGCTTCAACATAGAAGGAAAATCGAGTATCTCCACCAGCTCTTAAGATTCCAACAATAAACAGACCATTCAAAACCTTTATCGGTGCAAATAGCATAGATAATCTGAGTAATAATATTGCCAATTTTTTAACTTGGTCTGAAACTGAAAAAAGATTCACAAACTGAGGTGCAAATATGATCATTGGAATGACCATCAAAATTACAATGAATACTTCAAGAACAAGAATCTTTTGAGCAATGTATTTCGCTTTCTGATACGAAGACTTCCCGAGTTCTTGTCCAATGATAACAGCAGCTGCATTGGATAAAGCAAGTAATACTGCAAATGAAAACCTTTCAATGCTATTCATAATTCTGTTGGCGGCTAACAGACTTGTACCCATATAAGAGTAGATAATCGCATACATGGAATACCCGGTAGACCAAAATAATTCGTTTAGAACAGTAGGTGTGGTGTATTTAATGAACCGTTTAAAAAAAGACTTTGACAAAGCCCTGAAATGCTCAACATAAACCCTCCCTGGTAATTTTTTACCATAAATGATCATCAAGATTAATGACATTTCAAATATTCTGGATAATAAAGTTCCAATACCGGCTCCTTGGATTCCCAATTGAGGAAAACCGAAATTACCGAAAATCAGGGAGTAATTCAATAAAACATTTAAGCCAATGGCAAGCATGCTTACGATCATAGGAATGACCGCTTTTTCAGTATTTCTTAAAACAAACGCGTAGGTCATTGTGACACCAAAAGTTATAAAACTAAAACTGATAGCTGATAAATACTTGGTTCCTTCACGGATTACCTCTTGATCCGGTGTAAATACTCTTAAGGTATTCTCAGGAAAAAAGAAAGCTAAAATAAAAAAAAGAGCCGAAAGGATCAAAGAACAAGATAACATTAATGCTGTTGTACGTGAAATATTAAATACCTGTTTCGTACCCCAAAATTGTGCTATGAATATTGAGCCACCTGAAACCAAACCAAACATGACAACGTTGAAGATGAAAAAATACTGATTAGACAACCCAACCGCTGATATGGAAACCTCACCGAGTTGTCCTATCATCAGCATATCAACGAAATTCATACTGCTTAAAATAACTTGTTGAATTGCTATGGGTAATGCGACACTAAATAGTCTTATATAAACATTCATGCTGGATTTTATCACAAAACAAGGTGCTAATTAAAAAGATTATGTTATTTGTTAGTAAACAAAAATATTTTTCAACCCCTTGAGCAAAGAAACTCACAAGCCTTCATGATATAATTGTTTGTCAGGTAATTCTATGGAGAAAAGGTGTGTTAATGGAATTTGATTTTTTTTCAATAAAAATCCATGTTGAAAGTCAATCATCGGATGAAATCATTTTAGGGTTTTTCTTTGGTAAAGTTGAGGGACGCTTGGAATTCCAGTTTATTAATTTCGCCAGAAGATTCAAAGATCTCGCCAGAATCGATCTTAAAGAAAATCTAAACGATTTCAAACTGGAACTTAATTCAATATACAGGAAGCTTATCGCCAGAAGCGGGGATATCATATCGAAAACCAACGATTTTACCAGTTATTTAAAAACTTACATCAACAAAAACGGTGGTCGGCTTACTTTCAGTAATAAACTCAGCACCATAATAGCAAATAAGGATACCGAGGCAGTAAGATCTTTGCTCAGAGACCTCTTTGATGAATGGACAAGTGATATTAAAATCACTTTTGATTGGGATTGTTCCACTTACAACGAGATGAGTTTAGAAGAATCTTCAAAAACGGAACAAACATTAGATATACAAAGCGCCTTGGAAAATACCAAAGACAGAAAAGATCTGTTAGACATCGCTGATTTTTACCCAATTGTTGATCCAATGGAAGGTAATCAAGTTGCAGGGCTTAAAGTTGGAGATTCAATTTTTTTAACAATCGTGAACTTTTACAATGAAGATGAACAGCAAAGGTTCATGAACAATTATCCGGATAGATTCAATGAAAAAGGAAAAAACATCAAGCCATTCGAAGGTTACATAACCGCCAAGGAATATGTTTCTTTCGAAAAGGGGACTGTATTACTGAAAGTGTTAATAGATGATTGGTTTGAAGCAAAGGCCTTCATTATGTCCAATATTAGAATTATGCAAAAAAACAAAAGAAATAACCTCTTAAAGCAAAACACAATGAATCAAAATTTACTTCCTGATGACTTTATCGAAAAAAATGATAATAAGACCACTCAGGATGTAGAAGCAAACAAGGAGAAATTAATCGATCGTCTGATTATTGCATCATTAATCGCGCTGATTATCATTGTTTTTTTAATCATCGTCTTTATTTTACTTTAAGGTGAAAATATGGCAAATGTTTTTTTCCCGCAAAAGGCTGATTTTCTCCCTTCAAAAAAAATGTATCTACTTAGAGCGGGGTTTTCAGGCATTCAAACTGAACTCGATCAAAAAATGTTGAATTTGACAAATATTATCTATCTGGAAGCGATTACATTAGTCAATGCGGAAATAACCTATGAAACCCTCTCCATAGATGATACAGGTGATATCCATATCCCGAAAAAGTTTAAAGAAGTCAAGAAGATAACCTTCTTTGTTTCCACCATTGGAAACCGTATTGAAAGACGCGTTGAAGCATACGGCAAATCAGGGGAAACAGCAAAGGCAGCTTTATTAGATGCTTGGGCTTCTGAATCCATTGAAGAATTGAACGACAATTTTGATCAATTACTCAGAAAGAAACACAAAAAAGGAACGATGCGATTTTCTCCGGGTTATTCCGATGTCAGATTGACTGAAAACAACAAAATTATTGAATTACTCCATTGCGAGAGAGTTTGGGCACATCCTAAATCCGGTATGCTTATTCCACAGAAAAGTACTGTTTGTATGATAGGATGGTATTGATACAGAAAACAGGAAGATAAAGGAGTTCATATGATAGAGCAGAAAAAAGAAACACAAACTGAATTTATTAGCGACTATTTCAACACTCGCGAAAACACAGTCTCTTTTGAAGTGTATCCCCCAAAAAAAGGTCAAAAGAAACAGTTTGAAATCATTAAAAATACAATCAATCGGTTAAGTGACCTTAATCCTGATTTTATAAGTGTCACCTACGGACCGGGCGGCTCAAACAAGGGAAAAGCAGTGGACATTTCTGCATACATTAAGCAACATGAAGTAACACCACTGGCACACCTTACCTCAGTGGGTTATACAAGGGAAGATATGTCGCCAATTTTGAATCAATTGTATTCCATAGGGGTTAAAAACATCCTGGCTTTAAGAGGTGACGTTCCACAAAATGTTGTGTTCCCACATGGTGCTTGGTGCGATTTCCGTTATGCAAAAGATTTGATAAGCATCATAAAAAAGGATAACAGATTTTGTATTGGAGCTGCTGCATACCCCGAAGGACACCCTGATTGCAAAGAATTAAGTATAAGCATCAATCACATGAAGGAGAAAATTGAAGCAGGAGCGGATTTTTTTATCACTCAAATGTTTTTTGATAATCAACACTATTTTGATTTTCTCGAACGTGTAAGAGGTGCAGGCATACATAAACCGATCATACCTGGGATTATGCCTGTCTTACGTTCCAAGCAAATCAGTAAAATTTTGTCTCTATCTGATGCTTATGTTCCAAAAAAGCTTGCGGATGCCATCGACATTTACAACGATAATCCACAGTCAATGGAAGCTTACGGTATTGAATATGCCTTAAGACAAATTGATGGCTTAAAGCAACAAGGCATCAAGCGATTTCATATTTACTCAATGAATCGTTGGGAACAAATCACCAAGATTGTCAGATTAGCTGGGTTGAAATAGAAGCGGGGGGGGAGAATTATATGGATAGAAAGGAATTCTTAAACTTATTGGAACACAAACCATTATATTTAGATGGTTCTTATGGAGCTCAGTTCTTTAAAGCAGGATATACAGACATACCCGGTGAAATGCTTAATTTAATAGCACCGGAAGTAGTATACAACCTCCAAAAAAGCTATATTAACGCTGGAAGCAATATCCTTTTGACAAATACATTCAGCGCAAATCGCATAAAACTTGCTTCATTAAAGATTGAAGAACATTTTGAAGAGATCACTAAACAAGCTGTTTTTTTGGCAAAAAAGGCTGCCCGAAACAAGGCGCTTGTTTTCGGAGATATTTCTTCAACCGGAGAATTTCCTAAACCGGTTGGAGAGACACCGTCAAAAAAGATCTATGATACCTTTTATGAACAAGCAAAATTACTGGATCAATTTGGTGTTGATGGATTTATTGTTGAAACAATTTCTGACTTGAAAGAACTAAAACTGGCAATTCTGGCCATTCGTGATGTGACTTGCCAAAAACCACTCATTGCACATATGACATTTGAAGCTCCTATTGATAGTCAACAATCGTCAAGAAGTGTCACTGGAACTCCAGTAGAAGTCTTCGCCAATTTGATGAATGACATGGATGTAGATGTTGTTGGAATAAACTGTAGCTTGGGGCCACAAGAAATGTTCTTGGTTTTTAGACAGCTTTCCAAATTCACAGATAAACCATTAAGCGTCGAGCCGAATGCAGGAGATCCAGACTTGATCGACGGTCAACTCATATACAAAATGTCTCCTGACGAATTTAGTGTTTACGCTTCCGATATGGTGTTTCAGGGAGCTTCCATTATTGGTGGTTGTTGTGGAACTGGACCAGAACACATTAAAGCGCTTAAAATCCTTGTAGACAAAAACCCCGAATTTGTTTATCATGAAGGTAAAAAAAGGGTTCAAGGAAATTATCGATTGAATGACCAACAAACCTATCTTTCCTCAAGGACTCATTTGATTCCGCTTGAACCCTTTACACCTATAGGGGAAAGAATCAATCCAGCTTCAAACAAGTCTTTTCAAGATGAAATAGAAAATTTCAACTTTAAAAGAATGATAGATTTAGCGAAAGATCAGGAATTGGAAGGCGCAAAAATACTGGATCTTAATTTTGGTATTGAGAAAATTTTAAATGCCAAACATTTCAAAGAAGCAGTCATTGAATTGGATAAAATTTCATCTTTGCCTTTATCATTTGACATTCAAACAAATAAGTATTTAGAAGAAGCACTGTTTGAATATCCCGCTAAGGCTTTGATCAATTCTGCAAGAGTGACTGAAAAAAGCCTCAGCAGAAAGGCTGCTTTGTTAAGAAGACATGGAGGAATGCTGATTCTCCTTGCGATGGGAAAAAAGATACCCAAAACCGCTGAAGGACGATTTCAACAAATCATGGATGGTATCAATGAACTCGAACGACTTTCTATCTCACGTTCAAGAGTGTTGGCCGATCCTCTCGTCCTCTCGCTTGGCGCAGACAACGATCCGTCAATTACATTAAAAACGGTTCAATTACTTCATGAAGCCGAAATAAAGACAACCATGGGGTTATCAAATCTTAGTTTTGGAATGCCGCAAAGAAAAGCAATTAACGCCGCATTCCTTGCGCAATCAATTGACAGAGGCCTTGACAGCGCAATCATGAATACAAATGACAAACAACTCTTCAACATCATGAAAGGTGCCCTAAAACTAAAGGGACAAAATCTTATAGAACCACAACAAATTGAATCTGACAATCAGTTTGTTCGTTCACTATTAAAAGGTGATACAGAATATTTAACACAATTGGTCCGGCAAGAATTGAAAACCAAGTCCCCTTTGGAAATTAGTCAAAACGTACTGGCAAAGGCAATGAATGAAATTGGTGAGCTCTATGGGCAAAAAAAGATTTATTTGCCTCATTTAATCCTTTCTGCAGAAACTTCAAAACCAATATTTGATAGATTAAATGAACAGTCAGATACCGCTATACAATCAAAAGGTAAAATTCTTTTGGCAACTGTTGAAGGGGATGTTCACGATATTGGTAAAAAGATAGTTGGAACCGTTTTATCCAGTGGGGGTTTTGAAATTGTTGATATTGGAAAAGATAAAACCTCAGGGGATATTTTAAAAGCTGTGAAAGAACATCAACCTGATATATTGGGTTTATCGGCAATGATGACTACAACAGTTGAAAAGGTGAAAGAAGTTGCCGATTTATTAAAACAAAAGGGAATAAACGTTTTGCTTATTTCTGGAGGTGCTTCTATGAACAAAAGGTTAGCCGAAGAATTTGGTTGCCATGGTTATTCAGAAGACGCTTCAAGTGCATTAAAGTTATGTAGAAAGTTATTGAAAATCAATACATAAGCCGATAAAAAGTGGATGATCAAAAGTTGATTGCTTATAATGTTATAATGCTTATAGGGATTGAATTATTCCAGATATGAGGCGATTGAATGAGGGTAAATCCACCGAACAGTTCTATTGACAAGGACAAGAAAACGGAAAAAGCCAAAAAGAAGAAATTGAAGGGTTCTCCTTCAAAAACCGAGCATTCAGATAACTGGTCTGGCTTTATTGACATGTTGGGAGAAGTAAAACTCGATCAGATTGAAGAAGAGGCTAAAAAATATCTTCAATATGTTTTAAGCGCAGGAAATAGATTTTCCAGATCTCCCACCCATAGAAATTTTCAGGGTTACAGAGATTCGTTAAAAAAATTTTTACAGTTTATAGAAAAGGGCCTATACAAAATAAAGGAAGATATGGGAATGGATGTGGATTATCCAAAGTTATATATGGTAGCTGAAAAAGTGGATGAAAAGATACACCATTTGGCAGGTTTGTTAATGGACAATGAGAAGAATACCATGAATTTTGCAGGAAAGGTTGAAGAGATTAACGGTCTCGTTTTAGATTTATACAGATGATAAACCAAGCGGTTATAGAAGCAGGCATAAAAGAAAAATATGAGACTGAATTAATCAATCTTTTTGCATTGGCTAATTCCAATCAAGTTCCGGCTATTTGTTTAACCGGTAATGATAAAAGCCTTCTGAGTTTTGTCATGCACTTATTCCTTTCATCATATGAAAATAAAAAATATCATGAAATATACAACAGCAATGACTTTTACGAAATCGAGTCAAATACCCAACCGATTAAGATTGACGACATCAGGAAACGGATAAAGTTTTAAACTTTAAAAAAAGAGCATTTAAAACACAAGTATACCGTTATCAAAAATATTGAAAACGCCAATACTTACGCGCAGAACTCTCTTTTAAAGGTTATTGAGGAGCCCGGAATTGATACCTTGTTTCTTTGTTCCAGTTGTGCTTTTTCCACTTTGCTAAATACTATCAGAAGCAGACTGTTCAGTGTCAGCATTCCAAATAAGGCTTTAAATAATTTAGACTCTTTTTTTTGTGATGAAATAAGATGGTTAGCTAATCTTTCTTTTGATGTTTTAAATGATTTTTCTCAATTGTCTAAATCAGAGCAAAAACAAATGATTTCATCCATAAGAAACAAACACCTAAACGAAATTATTGAAGATTTTATCAGAAGCTGTGGTGAATATGAATTGGAAATCGGAAATGGAATAATCTTGCAATCAAAATCATTAAAGCGCTTGTTTGCAGTAATGTTCGTCGAAAAAATGATAATCGATATCTTATATCATTCCTCTGAAGAAGTTCAGGAGCTTGTTTTCCAATTTAAGGCATTAATCAACAAAAAAAGCCTATACAAAGGTACTGATGAAAAAATCACCACATCGGCATTCAATAACCTTTTTTTTAAAGATCTTTTTTCAGTCACTGAAAAAGTGATCTATATCATGTTAAATTTCCAGGAAGGTGCTTTGCTGGGAACAATGAGTTATACTAAACTAACTGAATTATGCCTTAAAAGTAAGTTTGCATTGAAAAAAAAGAAAACGCAACACCTGTTCCGTTTTTTGGAAGTAATTAAAAATACAAATCAAATATCTCTTAACAGTGAATTGATTATGATTAATTATATCAATTTGCTACGGAAAATTTTTTTAAGAAAGTGAGTGTACAAAATGGGAATGATTGCTAAGATTTACGAGGTTGAATTCCTCGAATTTGGTAAAAAATACTATTTCACATACGAAGGAAAACTCAAAAGAGGAGATAAAGTTTTGGGTATGAGCTTTTTCGGATTAGATGTTGGAAAGATTATTAAAGGTCCGGATGAAGTCGATATGGATAGAATAGATTATGAAGTAAAGCCGCTTTTAAGAGCGTTGACAAAAGAGGATTTGGAAACCGAGCAAAAAAACAAGGTTGATGCCGACGAGGCTTATAACATTTGTCAAGAAAAGATATCCATCCTAAAATTACCCATGAAATTACTAAAAGCTCAGTATATGTTTGATCGTTCCAAACTTCTTTTCTATTTTAGTGCTGAAGGGCGTGTTGATTTTAGAGAATTAGTCAAAGAACTGGCACGTTGCTTTAAAACACGCATTGAACTTAGGCAAGTGGGGGTAAGAGACGAGTTAAAGTTTATCGGAAGTATTGGGATGTGTGGTCAACCCGTATGTTGCAGGAGATTCAAACGTGAATTTGATAAAATAACCCTTCGGGATGCAAAAAGGCAGCAGATGATGATCAATCCAGCCAAGATATCCGGGCAGTGCAAGAGGCTACTTTGTTGTTTAAAATACGAATTGGATAATTATGAAGAACAATTAACAGATATTCCGGATCAGGGAAGCATCATACAATACAACGAAGAGGTATGTAAAGTCGTCAGTTGTAATATTTTTAAGAAAATTGTTTCAGCTTCAACAGATGATGGTAATAAGAGAGAGATTCCCTTTGATTATTTCAAAGGAAGAAAGGATTCAATCATTTCAAAACCAGCTTCTTCTGATGACGATCTTGAAGAATTACCGGATGAAGACGAGGAATAATAGATGTCTGAAATAAAAAACGATCATTATTATTCAAAAGAGCCCAAATCGAAATTGATGATAAAAGAAACTACTATACATTTAAAAAACGGACATCGATACCAATTAAAAAGTCCATCAGGCGTGTTTTCATTTGGTAAGCCAAACAGAGCTACTGAATGCTTATTGAACAATATTCTCATCAATGGAAAAGAATTTTTAGATCTTGGCTGTGGCTATGGGGCCGTTGGGATTATTTGTGCCAAAGAAAATCCATTCTTACACTTGCATATGAGTGATATTAATGAACGTGCTGTAAGATTTGCAAAAGAAAATGCTTTAAATTATAATCTTGATGTAGAGATTAGATCAGGAAACCTTTTTGATCCATGGCAAAACTATAGCTTTGATATGATTGTATTTAACCCCCCCCTGGCAGCTGGAAAAGAAGTTTGGCTGGAAGCTGTCAAAAAATCTCATGAGCATCTGAAAGAAAGTGGAACCATTCAAATTGTGGCTTATCATAATAAAGGGGGTAAACGCATTATGCAGTATATGAAAACAATCTTTTCAAATGTGAGGACCCTTGTAAAAAGCGGTGGTATAAGAGTCTATTTATCTGAAAGGTTAAAGCAATGAAAAAAACAAATGCCTTTTTTTACGTTTTATTGGCAATCATCATAGTTGGGATATTTTCTTTCCTTTCCTTGGAAAAAGGTGATAAGTTATCAATAAACTATTTAGTAGAGACCAGAAAAGCGAATACCCTCTCTGAAGACTATGGCTTGATCTATCAGAAGATTTTGAAAAACACAGAATTATCGTTAGGGCAATTAGAATATGAAGTCAATTACTTTGAGGATTATTCAGGTTTTGATAAACAGATGAAAGAAGTCAATAGATCCGAATCATCGAATGTAATGATATGCCAGTTCGAAAGAGAAGAGACTTATGATGCATTTGTAAAACTAAATACCCTTCCTCAAGCATTATTTATAATTCTCAATGAACCCGAAGGGGGGGAGCAAGTTCAAAAAAAGGAAATACTGTATCTATCCCCCCGTTCAGATCTGCTTGCTAAGGCCATTAATGAATTGTTCAAACTCGAAGAAAATCATACATTACTATTGATCAACAACAAGAAACAATCATTCAGAAATACAACATTTCAGACCCATTTAATGGGTCAAAAAACAACCATTAGTATTGAGGAAGGCGAAGAACTTAAAAGCAGGATTAGTTCTGTCGGTGATATTCTTTCTACAATGAATCCGGATTTTCTTTTAATCGATTTAAATGAAAAATTAACAATCGCTTTGCTTGAAAAGATTGTTGGTTTTCCACGAGAAAGAATCATTTTACTATCTGAAAACACAAGTCATCAAGTTGGATACTATACAGGATCTAATTCATATGGAATAAATGGTATTACCTTTACAAACCCCACCCAAGTCAAAAATTTTAATAATAAAACAGCTCTATTGTGTTCGATAACTCAAACCCTTGCAAACTGTTTTGTAAAAGGAAAAAAAGCTGGGCTAAATCAATTGAAACAATATCTAAAAGTAAATCCAACTACCCCTTTTAGTATAAATGCTAATCAAGTTATTACCCCTATTTATAGGGTTTCTTTCACAGAAAAGGGAATAAGAGTTCTCAATAAAGCGGAGTTAATAAAATGACAAGGGAAACAGCAAAAGTTAATCAAACGAGGCTAAAAATAACTTATAACGGCTTAAGAATAATTTGGATTTTAATCTATTTGGTTTATATGTTTTTATTTGGTTTTACAAGTTATGAAACCATCAATCAATCGCTTGTTGATCGTACAACATACATAGTGAATCTTTTTGACACGCTTTACAATCAAAATGCGATACAAATGGTCTCCAATCCAGAAAATTTTAAAAGGGTCTTAGTCTCAGATATTGAAGGAGAAATACTTCTCCAATATGGGGAACTTATCCCTGCATTAACCAATTTGGAATACAATACACTTTTCCATAAATTAGAAACTGACAAAATCGTTCTGTCAGATTTTTACTATGATCCGCTCATTGAAGATGTTTGTTTTGATATGGGAATTATTGAAAAAAACAGGGTGTACATTGGAACACTTTCAGCGAAAGACTTTCTAAAAGACAACCTTGAAAATTTGAAATTAGATCATTTTTTGATCTTCGATAACCTGCATAATGGATATATATATAAGAACAGCAAAATATCATCCGTCAATTATTATGATAAAGAACAAATAAACTGGTTAAACAGAACCCTTTTCTTATCTGACTCAAAGATTTTTTTAGGTCATTGGGAAACGCTTAATAATTTTCGTTACTTAACTTATATTCCCTTTATGAAAATTGTTTTTCCAATTTTTCTATACGCTCTGCTCCCATTTGTTTTTGGCCTTCTGATTATATTCTTGATAGAATCCATGGAAAAAAATGAAGGCGAAAGGAAAAGAATGGAGATAGAAAATCAGCTCTTGCTTATACTAAAAAACAATCGGGTACCTAAACCATTGCAAACCTCTCAGGGTAATTTATATCATGTTCTTTTTAAACGGTTGGATGACATGTTCGCTGACTACGAAAAGAATAAAAGTGCGACGAAAAGATATGTCACCAAGCTTTCCACATATGCTGAACAAGTACTTGAAATGAAAAACGATCTGGAATACCTTGAAAAATACTTTTATAATTTGATGAATCAAGAAGATTTGGATTTTTCCAAATCTATACTTACTCTTTTCAAAGTTATCTTTGAAAAAACTCATACATACCATTCCCTGACTTTAAAAATCAATAATCAAACGATCTATTCAAAGGAAGATGAAGCTGATTGTGCTCAAACAGCAACAGATGAGAAAAAAACACGGTTCAGCTTAGATCTTGGCAGATATAAACTTCAGTATGTTGTTGATCTGGATCCAAAAGAAGCAAGTGAGTTTTCAGCTATAAGAAAGAGCTTATTTGAACTGCTTGTAAGATATATCGCACACATATACTCAGTTAAACATGGATTTAATCCTGCTGAATTGAATATGACCAAAAACTTTTCAATTTTCAGCGAAATGGTTAATCATGAGATTGAAAAGGTCAAACGTTACTCTGAAAAAGGGATGTTATTATACTTAGAAATATCAAACTATTCATTGATTAAAGACAAATACGGAATGTCTGTTGCAAAGATTATACTGAAGAGATTATCAGAAATTATCATTTCAAAAATCAGAACAAGTGATATCATGGGAATTTACAGGGAAGGTGCCTTCTTGGTTTATTTCTGTAATCTGGAAGAAAATAATGCAAAAATCAAAATCCAAAATATCAACAACAACATTTACAAAGATGTAAAGATACAACAAATAGGAATAAATATTGAACTCAGAAATTCAATGGTATCAGTTGATAGTCGGATAAAGGATTTTGATGATTTGCTTTTAAAATGCCTACAAACAGAAAAGAAATGAAAAAGGAGCAAGCTCCTTTTTCATTAATTATTCAACATCCTGTCTATTCTCCCTCTGTTAAAACCAACGATAACTTGATTTCCAATTTCTATGACCGGAACACCCATTTGACCGGTTTTTTTTACCATTTTCTCTGCTGCTGACCTGTCTTTGGAAACATCGTAGTTTTTAAAGGGAATTCCCAATTCAGTAAAGTATTTCTTTGCTGATGTACAATGAGGACAACTGGGAGTTGAATAAATAACAATTTTTTTATGCATTGAAAAAACACCTCCGATTATATACCCCCTATGGGTATAATAATTGACGAAGTCTATAAAAAAATATTCCAAAAAGAAGGCGGAAAAATGACATATTCTGTTACGGAAATCCTTCAAAAAACAAAAGAAATAATAGAGATGAATGAAGTTGTTGGCGGTTATATACAAATCAAAGGGGAAGTCGGAACCTTTAAAGTGTATGGAAAACACGCTTATATGAACTTGAAGGATGATAACGCCATGATAAAATGCATTTATTTCATGGTTCCCTCCAAAATTCGTACGATAATAAAAGAAGGAAGTATTGTTGAAGCTTACGGATATCTATCAATTTATGATGCAAGGGGAGAATTACAGTTTTACATAAAATCCTTGAGAGAAATTTCCAAAGCAGGGCTTTTATTACAGGAATACGAAAGGATAAAACAGCAGTTAATTACCGAAAGAATCATCCCCAAACCCCCTGAGGAAAAAAAACCACTACCTGATTTTCCTCAAACCATTGGAGTAATCACCTCCAGAAATGGAGCCGCTTTTCAAGATGTACTTAAAACCGTTGAAAAAAGGTATCCCAATTGCCTGATCCAGCTTTTTCATACAGGAGTACAAGGAAAAGCTGAAAAAGAGATTGTCAGATCACTAAATAGTGCTAATCGTTCAGAAGCTGATGTATTATTGTTAGTTCGAGGGGGCGGGTCTATTGAAGACCTTTGGTGCTTTAACCAGCCATCTGTGGTCAGAGCAGTTCGTAGTAGTATAAAACCGATTGTTATCGGTGTTGGACATGAAACAGATCATACGCTTTGTGAATATGCCGCTGATGCTTTAGGATCTACTCCAACTTCAGCAGCTATGATTGCTACACCAGATATGTTATCTCTTATGGAAACAAAAAAAAACGAGTTGGAAAAAATCTTAATTCTCATTAAAAGAAAAACAGCACAATGTGAATCGGAATTAAACCAACGTATGAGGATCATACATCACTTGAATCCAGCCAAGGTTATTTCAAATGGGCTAAGAGAATCAAATACTTTCATTGAACGCATATACATTGCAATTCAAAACAAAATATCCAATAAAAAACATGAGCTTTTGTACATCCATAAGCATCTTGAAATGCCTTCAGCATCCCTGAAATTTGGGAAATTGGAGAATAAATTATTCATCAATTTCGAAAAAATCAAATCCAATGATCCTAAAAGATTTCTGAAAAAGGGGTTTGCCAGAATAGAGAAACACGGGAATATTGTAAATAGTGTGGTACAATTGGAAGAGGGAGATGCCATTGAGGTCTATTTAAAAGACGGAATGGCACGGTCTGAAATTATAGAATTGATCAAAGAAAAAAGATAGAGGGGGGTAACATGGCAACGAAAAAAAGGATTGAAGAAATGTTGGACGAACTTGCAAGTATTGCAAAGGAACTTGAAACGGAAGATATCTCATTGGAAGAATCCATAAAGAAATATCAATATGCTGTTGAATTATACAATAAGGCTCAAAAGCAGTTAAAGGAATCAGAAATTAAAATAGAAGAAATCAAAGGAAGACTTGAAGATGTTTGAAGGCAAGGCCAATGAGTTAGATAAGAGGACTTGCTTGGAAGCCATAAAAGATGCCAATATTGAAGAGTTAAAAGAGTATGCCTTCAAGATTCGAACACGCATCGTTGAAACAGTTCAGAAAAACGGGGGACATCTTTCTTCGAATTTGGGAACAGTTGAATTGACTTTAGCATTGTACCGAGTCTTTGATTTTCCTGAAAAAGACATACTGGTTTGGGACACCGGACATCAGACATACACCCACAAAATTCTGACACAAAGACAACAACCATTCCACACCATCAGAAAAAAGGGAGGTCTTAGCGGATTTACCAATGTTTTTGAGAGTCCATACGACTCCTTTGGGGCAGGGCATGTCGGTACATCAATAGCAGCGGCTCTGGGTTTTGAAAAGGCAAAAAGGCTTTCAGGAGAACCAGGTGAAGTGATTGCCGTTATCGGTGATGGCGCACTCACATCCGGTAACGCTTTGGAATCACTTAATCAAGTTGTGGGACAAAAGAGTAATTTAAAGATCATCATCAACGACAACGGTATGTCTATTTCAGATAACGTGGGCTCTTTTGCAAATAACTTTTCACTTATTCGGACGGGAAAGGGTTACAACACATTCAAAAAGCAATTGAAAACGTTTTTACATGAAACACATCTAACCGGCTTAGAATCGATCTTGGAATGGTTCAGGGATAATATGAAACACAACCTTCTCCCCGATTCTATTTTTGAAGCGATGGGATTTAAATACCTGGGCCCTATCGATGGGCACGATCTGGACACCTTAATAAGGGTTTTAGGCAACATCAAAGATGGTTATAAGAAACCGGTTGTTTTACACATTCACACAAAGAAGGGCTGTGGAATAGACTATGCCGAGAAAAGCCCCAACATTTTTCATGGTGTAAGTCCTCTTAAGAAAAAAACCAACACTCACAACGAAGACACACAGCAAATTTCCTTTAGTGATGCCTTTGGTTATACATTGGCAAAATATGTAGATTTTGATGAAAAGTTAGTTACCATTACTTCAGCCATGGATATTGGCACCGGGCTTCATCATTTTAAGGAGACTTGCGAGGAGAGGTTTTTTGATTTGGGAATTACCGAACAAAGCTCTTTGGTTTTTGCCAGTGGTCTTGCCTTAAAGGGGTTCCATCCTGTGTATGCTGTCTATTCAACCTTCTTGCAAAGGGCTTATGATCAGATTATTCATGATGTGGCTTTGCAGAAGATCCCATTGTTAATTGGAATAGACAGAGCCGGAATTGTGGGAAGCGATGGTCCAACCCATCATGGCGCATTTGATATAGCCATGTTAAACCCTATACCCAATATTAAACTCTACTCTCCTGATTGTATTCATAGTCTCATTAAAATCATGAATTACCTTGTTCGAAACCGTTGGAACATTCAAACACCAGTATTTATTCGTTATCCACGGGAGAAGGAAAAGATAACCTACAAAGAGATAAATCAGCTCATTATTGATAATATTCAAATGAATCCGGAGAAATGGATAGTTGTCAATCAAACTAACCATAAGGCCGACTATGAAGTCATCATTTTCGCTTTGGGAACGATGTTCAAATACTGTCAGTCGATCATCGATCAAGTAGATTTCCCTGTTCGTTTAGTGAAAGCTACATCTGTCAAACCGTTTGATTTCCAACTAATCTACCACCTTTTCAGTTCAAATAAGAAAAAATTTGTTGTGACTGTGGAAGAGGGAATGCGAACGGGAGGTTTTGGACAACATTTGGTTAATTTTATTAGAGAACGTTTCAATCAACAACTTTTAAACACAAAAATATTAGGGTTTGATGGCTTCATCACCCATGGAAAAAGGGAAGAATTACTTGAAGAAGCCAAGTTGGATGGCAAAGGCATTTTGAGCACACTTCGTGAAGCTGTCCAAGAAATCAATGATAATTACAAGATTATTATATAATCTAAATCCATAAAGATTACCGTTTACTTAATGAAAGGGGAAACGAATTGTTTTATACAACAGTAGTACTTGATATTGACGGGACAGTGCTGGATGATGAATTACAAATTTCCAACAATACGGTTAATCTTTTAAACACACTCAAGAAAAAAGGTATTTCTGTCATCTTTTGCACCGGTAGGATGCTGGGATCAGCAAAACATATTATAAAAAAACACTTTTCTTCCGACAAATTCCCAATAGTCAGTTACAATGGCAGTTTAATAACTCTGCCAGAGAAAAAGGATCCCATCTTTCATCATTTTATTAAGGACATCGATGCATTAGAGATCATTGAATACCTTAGAAGAAAAGGCTGTCATCGACAAGTTTATATCAACAATCAGTTGATTGTTGAAGAGGATAATGAACAAATCAAAGATTACTCCATTCATGCTGGAATGAAATATACGGTTGTTGATAGTTTGACCAATGTGATTATTAGTGGTGGAAAGGTTGATAAAATACTTGCAATCAGCAATCCTGAGTATCTTAGAGAAATAGAAAGAGAAAGTCTCTCGCTTTTTTCAAAAAAAACGAACATCTTTAAATCCTTTTCAATCTACCTTGATTATATACCCAAAACCACAAACAAAGGCATAGCTGTTTTAGAACTTTTGAAATATCTTCATTTGGATCCAAAAAAGACGATTATGATAGGAGACGGTGATAATGATGTTTTTGCATTCGAAGTGGTTGGATATTCCATTGCGATGGCCAATGCAACTCAAAAGCTCAAAAAAGCCGCAAATCTTTGTCTTGAAAAGACCAACAACGAAGAAGGTGTTTATCACATTCTTAGTCATATTTTCTCTGATTTGCTCGATTAGTTTTTCAGACAATACCATTATTACTGAAAACGGTTACAAAATCTTTCTCCCATCTTTACCTTATTTTTTAAAGAACGTTTCACCGTTTTCTCTTGGAAGTATCACTGATCCCGAGCTTTTATTTGATTTTGGCCTATTACTTGCTAAAAAGGCAAAAACAGTAAACGCTCATGCATGTGTCATTGGATATTCTCAATTACTTTCGAGAGATTCCAATCTACTTGAAGGACATTTTGATGAACAAATTGCTCCCTTTTTTTCTATCGATCCCTATAAGGCTTCACAGACTATCGAATGGATTGCTAATGGACTTACCGCTGGGGGAATTTTCCCTGTTTTAAGTGCCAAATTCGGTTTAAGCGACACACTCATACTAAATTTAAAACATCGAATGATTTATCCTGCGATTCTTTTAGAATCATACATTGGTGAAGAACAAACCTTTAAAGAAATGAAGCTTGCCATAATAAACGATTCCGGATCTACTCAATATTATCCAGAACTATTAAAAAAACTTGATTGGAAATGGCCGCAGCAGATAAAAGATGAGGAAACCCTCCGTCAAGAATTACTAATTGCCTCAATCATCCAATTAAAAAAAAGATTCACTTTTAAGGATTACGATCTTTTTCACACACCCTTAACCTCCACGTTAACAGATCGATCGGTTGTTTTTGTCAAAGATCCGAGAATTATCGATTTGAACAAATTTTCTACTGGTTACCTCATTCATTCCACTGAAGATTTTATACTGGAACAAATCCGGTTGATTTGTTCTGAGATATACTACGCTAGGGGGAGCAAAAACTGGTGATGAGGCTTGATAAATACCTGTCAAATGCTGGTTATGGTTCCAGAAGTCAAGTAAAAAAGTTGATTAAAACGGGCAGTATATCTGTTAACGGAATTGTTTGCACTGATCCTTCCAGAAAGATCGCATTAAACGCATCCATAACATTTGATGATGAACCTGTGACTTCCAAACCTGAGAGCACTATCATGCTCAATAAACCAAAAGGATATGTATCTTCCACTGAAAATGAAGCGGGATATCCATCTGTAATTGACTTAATTGCCCCCCCGCATCCTGAATACAGCATTGCAGGCAGATTGGATGTTGACACCACGGGTTTAATCATTCTCAGCACTCAAGGTGATTTGATCCATTCAATTATCTCTCCTTCAAAAGGGGTTTCGAAAATTTATGAAGCCGATGTGATTCATTTCAACCCTGTTACGTCTCAATCTTTTCTGGAAGGTATGGATTTGTCAGGGAGTTTTCAAACGAAACCGGTTACCCATTTTGAAGTGATATCCCACAATAATGGTATAACTACTATCCAACTTGGTATAACAGAAGGTAAATTCCACCAAGTAAAGAGGATGTTTCAACATGTTCAAGCTGAAGTTATACGACTTGAAAGAATTGCCATTGGCTCACTCAAATTGGATCCCTGCCTAAGCCAAGGAGACTATCGGGAACTTTCACAAAATGAAATCCAACTTATCTTTCGCAGAACAACAAAATGAGAAGCTTTCATATGTTAAAATAAGTAAAATAGTAAACATTTCTATTCCGGAGGTCACTATGGCTCATGAACGTATTATTGCTGATGTCAAAGAAATCCATAATGAATATTTCAAACTAAGTGGCGAGCAAACTTCTTTTCTTTCCACGAGGTTAAAAGTTAGAATAAAGCTCCGCTTTAAAAAGGACCTTAGTGAAAAAATCAGTAATAAAAAGAAATTTGAAAAGATGGTTCAAAAAAACATAAATTCAACACAACTTGTATCTTGGACAAGAATTAACAGCTTGACCTGGGATAATCAAAAGGAGATCATAGAAATCTTTCGATCTTGGCTCTTTAGCATCAGTTTGGATATCCTTTTGATCAATTTAGTTTTGAGACACAAGGAATCCGGTATGTATGAACTGCACAGAATTTATAATCTCCCGGTTAAATCATATATTGCAAAAAACCTGTTTGGAAAAAAGGGAACCGAATACTTCGATTCAAGTTGTCATGATTTAATGATGGAAACCTTTCAGAGATTTGAACACTATGCAGCCAATTTTTCACCCTTTAAGGGAACTCTTTTCAGCTATTTGATTTCCATTGCCGATCATTTAATCAAGGATGAGTCAACACGTCCAGAAACGTTGGTATCTGATTTTAACGAACAAGATGAGACAGAAACCGGCGGGGTTTTTTGGGCGATTTCTTCAGATCCACCTCCTGATCAAGTTCATGAAAAATCAGCTTTTGAAAGTTTTTTAATTGAGCAAATCATACTTGAAGGGGGTTATCCCTGGCAAATACTAGTCGTATTACTGACAAAGACCACAAACGACCGAACGGATATTACACAATTGCAAGATTTATCTATATCGCAACTTTTTCAAGTGATGAAGAATGCCTTTGCAAAAGGTTCTTTTCACGAGGAGAAAGAATTAAGTGATTTGTTTAAACCTATAGAAAAACAACTCCCTTTGTCTTTAAACGAAATCATCCCCAGAAAAGACCACAGATCAAGAATCCTTATGGAAAAACACTTAACGAAAGCCGTGGGAGAATTGCCTTTAAAGGTCTTTTTTGGTAAAGATCCGTTGAAAAACATAAGAGACTGGAATCATAGGGTTTTTAAAAGGGTAAGAAAAAAAGTCATAGAGAGTTAATGGTCATGCGACATTTCCTGAATAAGAAAGTATTAACTTTTGATTCGAAAGAATAGTGAGGTGTTAACTTGAACGGGCATTTATCAGAAGAAGAAATTGAACAATACATTGATTCAGAATATATCTCTTTAAAAAGCGGTATTCGATTAACCAAGGATAACCTCAAGTCAAACGTATCGGAAATGAACTCAGAAAAATTGATTCAAATAGAAGAACATCTTGTTAATTGTGATATATGTCTTAAAAAGGTAACAAAGGCTTTGGATTTTTCAATTACTTTCCATCAATGGCTCGAAGAGAAGCCAACCGTTGAACAGAAAATGATGTATAAGATACTAAAGGCAACCCAAAGTGAAGAGAGTGTTGTTCAAAAAAGGATCATGAAATGGTTAGAAGACTGGCAAGCATTTATAGACAATACGGTGGAAGTCTTTTTAGATACTACATATAATGGTATTTCCAATATCACAAAACTGATAAACAAAGTAGATAAAGCAAAAAAGAACTCATGGACTTTCAGATATCCGGTTGAGTCTTTTGCCATGAGAGGAAATCCTGATTTAAGTTTCGAAAAAAAGGTTGAAAATGCGCTTTTCGGACAGATTAGAGGGGAAGAAGTATTAGAAATAAAAGCTCAATCCAAGAAAAAAAGTATCACAATAAAATGTAAAGGAAATCGCAAAAAACACCCTTCTCCTATCGTTGTTCTCATTCCACTCCAAGGAGGGGAGCCGCTAATAAGCGTATCTCACGAGCTCAAAAATTCCGATCAACGCGAAATTTTAATAGAAGGATTGAAGCCCGGTAAATATCTGTTGGCAATAGAACCGGATAATCTTCAGTAAGAAGGGACAATATGGAAAACTCCCAGATTAAAATAACCATCAAAAAAATGGAAGAGTTAGCCAAACAGAAGGATTTTGATAAGTTTAGTGAATTTTCCCAAAAGATTGTCAACGCGATTCTTCTTGCTGACGATATTAATTATTCATCAAAACGTGAATTGGTGAGAGTCTTTAATAACATCAGCATTTTCTTTGGAGATTTTAAAGGTAACGAATTCATTTTGAAGAAGCTACTGACTTCTGAAAAAAATAAATTGAAACCTAATGAAGCCTATATCGGCTTCATTATGAACTTACTGGGCGAATTACACTATTATAAAGGACAATATTACACGGCGTTCGACTTTTATCAATAAGCCCTT
>CAYUYU010000011.1:0-26462 GCA_964449405.1 uncultured Thermotogaceae bacterium | reverse complement strand
ATTAAGTTATAAATGTTATGGAAAAAAATAATAAAATATCTTTTAAAACAAACTAAAACGATTTTTATAAATTATGCCGCCAAAATGACAAAAATCAATTCATAACGGCATATCTGATGGTAGGGCATCCAGGAGAGATTTTACAGGAAAATATTGAATTGACTAAAAAAATTCAACATTTTTTTAAAGGAAAAGAACCACCAATTCAAATCTTGACCCCAACCCCTTCTACGTTATCTACAACGATTTTTTATAGCGGAGTTGATCCCTTTAGTAAACGAATAATACATGTTGTTAAAAAGGATAAAGAGAGAAATATATTTAAAAAGAGAGCATTATTAAAATTACGGGAGGATGGTTGCAGTGGGAAAAATGAAGGCATTGGTAAAAGAAAAACCTCAAAGAGGATTCAAGCTAAAGGAAGTAGACATACCGGGAGAACTAAAAGAAGATGAAGTTCTTATAAAGGTTAAATATGCTTCCATTTGCGGAACGGACCTTCATATTTATCAATGGAATGAATGGGCTCAAAATCGGATAAATACACCTCAAATAGGGGGACATGAATTTTCCGGTGAAGTTGTCAAGGTCGGAAAAAATGTCAAGCTTGTCGAAGAAGGGGATTTTGTCTCGGCTGAAACACATATTCCTTGTACGCGATGTAAAATGTGTCGAACAGGCAATATGCATATTTGCTTAAATATGGAAATCTTAGGTGTGGACAGAGATGGCGTTTTTGCAGAATATGCCAGGGTTCCTGAAGTTGTCTTGTGGAAAAACGATCCTTCTCTTCCACAACACATGGCATCAGTTCAAGAACCTCTCGGGAATGCAGTTTATACAGTTACTAGCGGAGATGTTTCCGGTAAAAGCGTGTTGATTACCGGAGCGGGGCCCATTGGTGTCATGACCATACAGGTGGCTAAAGCATTGGGCGCAGGACCGGTTATTGTGAGTGAGATAAAAGATTATCGTTTGGAACTTGCTAAAAGGAATGGTGCTGACTATTTGCTAAATCCTCTCAAAGAAGATGCTTATTCTGCAATTATGGGTATTACCAACAATGAAGGTGTGGATGTGGTATTGGAGATGTCAGGAAATGAAAGTGCCTTTAATCTTGGAATGAAATCTGTTATCCCAGGTGGACATATTTCCATATTAGGTTTATTTGATAAAAACGTGAACCTTGACATCAACTCCGGAATCTTTAAAAACATCACCATGTATGGTATTACAGGAAGGAAGATGTTTGAAACTTGGTACAAATTGTCAAGTTTACTGAGCACACAAAAAATCGATTTGGATAAGATTATTACAGACGTTATACCTTTCGATAAATGGCAGAAAGGGTTTGACAAGATGGAAGAGGGAAAATGCGGAAAAGTGGTGTTAGAGATCTAACAGTTCATGAAAGAAGAAAAAAACAAAGTAATGGAAGGATAATCCTGCTTTGGATTGTCCTTCTTCTCGTCTTTTTTACTTTTGTTTACAGAACGTATGATCTTCAGGTTAAAAGATCCGATAAGTTTTCACAATATTTTGATTCAATAAGACTGAAGAGAGAGGAAATCCCGGCATACAGGGGTAATATTTACGATCGCAATGGTACTTTATTGGCATATACAAAAGTCAATCGGTTCATCAATATATCAGAGAGTGTTAAAGGGATTTATGGTACTGCCAGAGAAGCTTTGATCAACGATATATCAGAGATTACCGGAATATCTGAATTAAACATCAACGATGCCATCAATAACAATAAAGACATTTTAATAAGACCTGATATTTCTGTCAACAATCCCAATATCTCATTAAAGTATGACTTTGAGAGAATTTACAACTTTACCGGTTCTCTCTCTCATATTATCGGTTATGTAAACCGAGACTTGGTAGGAGTAGCGGGCGTTGAAAAGACTTTTAACGAGCATTTAAAAGGCATCGACGGTGTTACACAGGTTGAAGTTGATTCAAGAACAAGGCAGTTAAAAAACCAAATTGTTCGAAAACCTCAAAATGGCCAAGATATTTATTTGTCAATTGATTTGAAATTACAGCAGTATATAGAAAGCTTGTTGGCTAAGATTGATAATCCATCAGTAATCCTTGTTTCTACACCAGGCTCAGGGGAAATTTTATCCATGGTTTCAACTCCCTTTTATGAAAGCACAAGAATGACTAAACCTATCTTAGAAGAAGAATGGCAGTTAATGCTTAAAGATGAGAGAAACATCTTTCTTAATCGTGCCATTTCATCCACTTATAATCCCGGTAGTTTGATCAAGCCTTTTATGGCATTGTCGATTCTGTCTGATAACACCTCATCAGTTTATAATGCGGTAACTCAAAGGCTTTATTGTGATGGTGAATTTTCACTCTTTTCCAATGATGGTACAAAGGAATATAAATACAGAGATTGGGTGGCTACCGGTCATGGGACAGTGACTTTATTCGACGCGATTAAAGAGTCCTGTAATATTTATTTTTATAATAAAGGGCTTGAATTGGGAATTGATTACTTAAAAAGTATCAGTGATGAGATAGCATTAACTGCTAAATCGGAAATTGATTTACCCGAAGAAATAACGGGAATGTATCCTTCAACTTCTTGGAAATCAGAGGTATTAGGAGAAGGATGGTATCTTGGAGATACTGTTTTATCATCCATTGGTCAAGGTTTTGTTAGATTGACGCCTCTTGAAATGCTTAAAATGGTTGAATTGATCGCTTTGCAAGGAAACAAACAAAAATCGTACATTACGGCAAACTCATTTTCCCTTGAAAAACATTATTTAACCTTACCCATTTCACATTGGACATATTTGAAAATGGCAATGAATGCCGTTGTTTCTCAAAATGGAGGTACGGCTTACTCTTCATTTAACGATGCTCCCTATAAAAACGAATTGGCGGGAAAAACGGGTACTGCTGAAACTGTTTCAGAGGGCCAATATCATGCTTATTTTGCAGCTTTTTATCCTTTAGATCGTCCTAAATACTGCCTTCTGGTGCTTATTGAAAATGGAGGATATGGCGGGCAAAATGCAGCCCCGCTTGCTAGAAAGATACTTGATTTGCTAATTGAGGAAAAAAAAGAATAATTTTATCCAGCGACAAAGTGATTTTTTAAATATTCACTTAAGATTTTCGCTGGAACAAAGTTATATTCTGAAAAATTTAAGTTAAAATCATCGCTCGTTTTTTCATCTGATTTATCAAGTATTACTTTTAATGAGAGAAATTTACAGTGGTTTGCTTTTGCAACAGTTGCCATAACGGCTGAATCCATATCTAAAGCAAGTGCACGATATCTTTCGTATAAATTATCTCTGAATGCTTTCTCTGAAACGATACGATCACCGGAGATGATTTTCCCTTGTTTGATACCTGAAAATTGAAATCTAATGCTCGAAAGTGTGTCTAAATCCCCTCTTATAGCGGGATTTGGTTCATTTTCTTTCAGTTTTTTATCATATTCGTGATAGGCTTCTCCAATAACTACATCTCCAATCTTCAACTCGTCTGTCAGTGCACCAGCGCCAGATACTAAAAAGATATTGTTGATTGAATAATCATCTATGAGTTTTTGTGTAATAAAAGCTGATTCAACCTTACCAAATATCCCTGAGCATGTTACGATCTCATTTCTTCCGAGTAACCCTCTTTTTATTTCTCTGTCAAAGAGCGTTTTCTTTTCAAAAGTCACCATGTTTTCGGTGATCGGCTCTAATTCACTATCAAAAACGCTTAATACTAATACCACAACTACCCCTCCAATCTCTGGGAATTGACTGGTGTGCTCAGCGGGATTTGAACCCGCAACCTTTGGATCCGGAGTCCAATACTCTATCCTGTTGAGCCATGAGCACTTTGTTGACACAATGTATAACCATTTGGAACGGAAAAACTGAAAAGATATTGCTTAATATTTTTTGGGATTTTTTTATTTCTTTCCAATGAGTAAATAAATGGATTTAATTCATACACGGTAATGTTTTTTTGATATCTTCCCATGATATCAAAAATACCCTTTCCACCCATTACATATAAAGTTTGGATATCCTCTCTCTGAATGCACTTTTCTATGGTCTTTTCGGGTAAACAATCCAAATTAAATTTAAATACCCAAGCCGGTGATTGAAGATAAATTTCAGCAATAGATTTTGCACTTTCTGAATCAATCATATTTTTGGAGTCTTTTACACTTCGACCCGCATACCGGAGTGATGTTTGAGAATAAACAGTAGAGTATCTTTCGTCAACAAGGTAAACAGGACAATTAGCAAATTCAAACAACCATTTTGAAAATAACAGTGCCTTATCTGTTGCTGGGGTGAACATTAGGTTTTGCCTCAAAGGTAATCCCACAACCAATTCATCCGGTTGATAAAGGGAAATGATCCTTTTCACAGATTCATCCAAAGAATGATCGTTAAGAATATAATCCTTGGCAAATGCCATTTTCATTTTTTTTGATGCTACTGCATAGCCTATTCTTTTATCGCCATAGTCAAAGGCCAATACTTCCATGATATGTTTTTAGAATGACCGAAACAAATAATCTAAAGCGCATCTTTTTAAAACGATGCTTTTTAAAGGTTTTACAGATTCGAGCTCAAATTGTTTCTGAATTGCTTCCAAGTCGTTATTTCTAACGGCTATCGAAAGCGAGGAAGCAGAAAAAAACTCTTTAGGTGTTTTAATTATCTTTGCAAAGTAACCTTTTTTCTTAATCAAGTCGAATGCCTTAGTCATTTCAGTGTAATCGACAAAGATCATTAAAGAATTCAGTTCATCTGCAGCGATAAATTTTGTTTGCACGTGAAAAAATACACCTCCACATTTACTTCAAAAAAGGTAGCATTGGATAATCAATAAGGTTTAAAACTTTTCTGCCACTTTTTCCAACGAAGTATTTCGCATAATCATCAATTACAATCTTATCGATGATAGACTCTAACATATAAGTAGAACGGTTCAGTTTCTCTACTAAATCATTAAAATCCTTGCTTTTTATTTGTTTGTCATCAATCATGCCGATTTCATTTAAAACCGAAACAATCAGGTCCCACTTTCTTTCGCTTAAAGAGAGTTTTTGAAAACCTGTGTGTTTTAAATTATCTAAAATTTTTAAACCGTTGGCACAACCAATTTCTATCAATGATATTATATCATTCTTATCGGGAAGAAAGTCAAACTGTTTTTTGATATATTCTTTAGTATCAGCTTTGTTATATAGTAAATGAAAAATGGGTGTTGACCCCTTTTTTTCTACAGGGTTGGAAATGGATAAGATGTCAATAGGATTAATTGGAGGATCCAACAGACAGATATTTGATTCTTTTGGAAATTGCATGGTTCCACCTATTTCATAAGTTGTAATGAATAATTTCACTTTGGAAACTGAAATAAGCTCCTCAATCTTAGTTCTTTGAAATGGCTTGAGGGATGAATTATAGAAAACAACCTCCCCGTTTTGAAAGTTATCGGATAGGTCATTTCCCAATAAACGGGTAAGTTGGACTGTTTTATCAGCTGAATTAACAAATACCGCAGTGAATTTGCTATTTTGAACTAATTGTTGAATATATTTGATCGGTTCGGGATGTTCTCTTCGATCGACAAGACCCTTTTTATGCTTTTTTAAGTGTTCAATCAGGATTTTATCAAATTTGAAGAACTCCTTCATCAGGTTTTTCTCGTTATCGGAGAGAATACCGGATAATATCATGATGTTGGCATCGTGCAAACCTGAAATTTCAAGGCTTAATTGTTTAAGCAATCCCTTTGTTTTATTCTCTTCTGATAACAAATATTCAAGGTCAAGAAAAAGCAATTGCTTAATATCGCTGAATAGAGCGAAGTGTTTTAAGAGAAAAGGAACTGTAGTAAAGATGGTAGTTTCTTTAAACGGTTGTGCCGGATTTACAACAACCTGAGTGGATAGGGCATCAAAGCGTCCAATGGTTTTTAATCGAGAAGATAGAAACATATTGGAGGGCATTACGATAAGCAATCTTTGCTTTTCCCTCTCAGAACGGATCATTTTTGAGAGCAGCATCAATTCTTGAGCCTTTAAAGATGCAAATAAACCCGTTATGCCTTTGTTAGATTCCAACACTTTTAAAAATGCCGGATATTTTGTCTGGAGTTTATGATTTAACTCCCTTTTTAATAAGTTTATATCCTGTTCTTTGTGAGTGTTATTCTGATTTTCCCAATTATTAATCAAATCAAAAACGAAATTCTTATCGGATTCCTCATTTTTAAAGGTAGGATCGATGAAATATTTGATATCTTTGATGAAAATTTGTACGTGTTTGGTCTTGTAATGCCATATTGTTTTAATATTACCCACCAAATCACACTTGAGTAGATTGGGACGAATATATCTAAACTCATCGATTTTGGATGCCAGGTTAAAACCGATAGAGTCTATGAAATACTTCCCTTGTTTCAAGATCATACGGATATGCTGATTTCTTGATCCCATAAGCTTCAATTTGTCCACAGATAAGTTTTTCAATAAAAAGACCGGTTCGTGATTTGATTGACCGTAAGGTCGTAACAGCTCAAGTTTATCTAATAATTCATCTGTAATTTCACTTATATCAAGCTCCGCATCAATATAGATCTTAGAGGTAAAAGAATCGCTTCCGTATAAATTATAAAATTGAAACGATAGGTCTTCTCGAAGTCTTTCAATATTAGATGTTTCAATTGTAAACCCTGCAGCCATGGGATGCCCGCCAAATTCTTCAAAGTTTGAAGAAACATGCGAAAAGAGTTCCATGATATTTACCTGATCAATACTTCTTGCTGATCCCCTACCTATGCCCGTTTCATCAATAGATATCATTAATGTAGGTTTATAAAACTTTGCTGTCAACCTTGAAGAAACAATCCCTATAACACCTGGATGCCAATCTTTCTTTGCAAGAACTAATACCGGAGAATCTGCAATAATGGGATTTTTTTGAATCATGGCTATGGCTTCAGTGTAAATTTGATTTTCAATAAATTGTCTTTTGCTGTTTTGTTCCATAAGGAAATTCGACAATTCTCTTGCTTCAAACTCATCTTCAGTTAAAAGCAGTTTTAATGCAGTTTCTGCGCTTCCAAGTCTGCCTACTGCGTTTAATTTAGGGGCAATTTTAAATCCGATATCATGGGTTTGTAAGTGATCGGTATCTATACCTGAAATTTTCATGAGTCTTTTCAATCCAACGTGTTTTGTTTCTGCAAG
Source organism: uncultured Thermotogaceae bacterium (assembly GCA_964449405.1). GTDB lineage: Bacteria > Thermotogota > Thermotogae > MWEM01 > MWEM01 > JASUTC01. The sequence goes on along the minus strand of CAYUYU010000011.1, from coordinate 19,219 downwards.
GCTTTTGATACCTTTTTGAACAATCAGGCGATTTTCACCAATCATCGGTACAATATCTGCAACGGTTCCCAAGGCTACCAAATCAAGATATTTCTCTATATCTATTGGCCTACCAAGCCGTTCCACCAATGCATCCATGCACTTAAAGGCGACTCCAACACCGGCCAAACCCTTAAAAGGATAGGAGTCGTCTGGTCTCTTTGGGTTGACAACTGCACACGCTTCAGGTATTGCAACTTGAACTTCATGATGGTCTGTGATGATAATTTTAAACTGAAGAAAGTTTGCATATTTTACTTCCTCCAAGGAGGTTATACCACAATCTACCGTAAGAATATTTTTAATATTACGGTTAAACAATTCCATAATTGCTGTTTTGCTTAAGCCATAGCCTTCTTCAAGACGAGTTGGAATGTAAAAAATAACATTCCATCCCAATTCTTTTAGAACAGAATATACCAAAGCAGTCGATGTGACTCCGTCTACATCATAATCTCCGTAAATTGCAATGGTTTCGTTTTTCTTTTTGATCTTAAACAAAGTTTCAACGAACGCTTCCATGCCTTTCAACAAAAAAGGGTCATGGAACTTGTCATCCTCCAAATGAAGATATTCCGAAATATTTGTTCGTTGTTCCAAATGATTATTCACAAATATGGTAGCAAGAAGCTCCGGAATATCGTATTTCTGAACCAGTCGTTGCACTTCTTCTTTATCCGGCTCCTGGACAATCCACTCGCATTTCATCCTCCTTAACTCCTTTTTATTTATTTTCATTAATTATACCATAAAGGAGTGTGCGCTTATCTTTTGTTAACGTTGGTTTTAATAATAAAGTAAAAACAATAAAAGAGTTTTTGTATATCTGCTATAATACCTATCGGTTTAAAACTTTTAGGAGGATTGTTTTGGAACAGTTAGAAAAAGAGACCTTAACAACGATCAAATCCAACGAAGCGGACATTTCAACAGAGAAAAAGAAATCGGTCTCTTACAAGTGGTTGATGCTGACAATCATTCTTGGACTCATCATTGTGATTACATTTTTCTTTATAGGAGATTTTAAAGAGAATATTGCGGTTTTTAAAAACATAGATTTGGGATGGTTTGCCCTTTCCGGACTTTGCCTTTTGGTTTTTTGGTTATCCGAGTCGCTGACCATTTATACAACAGCAAAGATCTCCGGTATCAGGTTGTCACTTTGGAAATCTATTGAAACAAACATGGTTGGGCAATTCTACAACTCGGTCACACCTTTTGCAAGCGGTGGCCAGCCCATGCAGATTCTCAGGTTGTACCGATTGGGTATTGATGTATCCAAGGCGACAGCTGTTTTGATGTCTCGGTTTTTGATATATCAAACCACCATAACGATATTGGGTGTATTTATTATGTTTTTCTTTTTTGATAAAATGAATTCTTTACCATCATTTTCTGTATTGGCTGTTTTTGGTTTCTTAATCAATTCTGCTGTCATCTTTTTTTTATTGATCTTCTCTTTCAGTCCCTTATTAACAAAAAAGATCTTTGATTTGATACTTTTTCTTGTTTCTCCGTTTAAATTTGGGAAGAAGATGAAAGAAAGCGAAGCACAATGGATTAAAAAAATCGGAGAATTTCATTCAACCATGAAAAATCTGGGTAAGGCTCCTTATAAACTGATTGTTGCCTTTTTTTTTACAGCTATCCAGATCGTTTTCTTTTTTTCTATTCCCTATTGCATTTACAGGATGCTGGAACCGGCATTGGTTTCTTTTTCAGAAATTTTCTCTTTTCAAGGCATCTTGTTTTTGATCATTTCATTTGTACCCGTCCCCGGTGCTGGAGGGGCAGCGGAAGGGGGATTTTACTTGTTTTTTAAGAATTTCTTCTCACCATCAAATATTGCCGGTGCGGTAATACTATGGCGAATTATGTCCTATTATATGAATATTTTTATAGGGGCGCCTTTCGCTATGAAAATTCCAAAAAAGAGAAAAGTATGATATAATGTTATTACTTTAATAATGAGGTGATAACAAATGATAATTGAACATGTTGATATCTATACACCTAATAGTTTCATCGCAAACGGTCAAGTTGTATACGATGAAACAATTGAAAAAATTATTACCATCAAAAAGGCTTCTAAGACTAACAAACTATTAGTTCCGGGTTTTGTTGATACTCATAATCATGGATGTATGGGAGAAGATTTCTCGGATACAAATTTTGAAGGTTTAAAACGTATGGAGGAATACCTTTATACCCGGGGGGTAACAACCGTTTTGGCTACGACTCTCTCACTTCCGTTTGAGAAAATCAAAAAAGTTGTTGCCTTGATTAAAGAGTATCGACAGCAAAACCCTAAAACATCTATTGCAGGCCTTCATTTGGAAGGTCCTTTTGTCAACTTGAAGAAGAAAGGAGCACAAAACCCCGATTATATTAAAGCTCCCGGTGATAAAGAAATAGCTTTTATTTTAGAAAATAAAGATCTGATAAAAGTAATTACTTTGGCTCCTGAAATCGTTGGTAATGAAGTGATACAGATCCTGTCTTCTTCCGGTATTACCGTTTCAATCGGGCATACTTGTGCCGATTTTAAGCGATCAATCGACGCCATTCAATCAGGTGCCAATAGATTCACTCACTTGTTTAATGCCATGACCGCAATCCATCATAGAGAGCTTGGTTCATCCGGTGCAGGCTTACTTTCAGATGCATATGTAGAAATCATCTGTGATATGATTCACCTCTCGGAAGAAACAATTAGACTTGTATTTAAAGCTAAAGATTCTGAAAAAATTATTTTTATTTCTGATGCCATGGAGGCAACTGGGCTTAAACCAGGAAAATACAACCTGGGCGGGCTTGAGGTGAATGTGGATGAGAATTCAGCCAGATTAAAAGATGGGACCCTTGCCGGATCGGTCTTAAAATTGGATGATGCGCTGAGAAACGTAAGCAGCTTCCTGCCAAATTCCTTTCAGGATATCCTTAAATGCCTGACAAAAAATCCCTCAGTCAGTTCAAAGTTAGATTCGGGTACAATTGATGTGGGGCAACCGGCGGATTTTGTTTTACTTGATCGCGATTTGACGGTCATCAAAACTGTAAAGGAGGGGCAAACCGTTTACGAAATATAACAAAACATTTTCCACATTACACCATTCCTAATTTATCCATTCTATGTACTTTTCCAGACTTTGTTTTGATTTCTGATTCTGTGTTCCTGTCTTAAAACCAAAATGAAGATTATAAAACCGATTAATCCAAAGATAAAACCCATCAATTGATTTCCGCTCATGATTTCCTTTAAAAAAAGCCAAGCCCAAATAATACTCAAGATGGGTTCGCCTACGATGGCAAAGGAAACCTCAGGGGCCTTAAATTTCTTCAGTGAGACATTTACTGCGAGATAACCAAGAAAAGAACAGGCACCACCCAGCCAAAGTATCAAGAAAAAGTCACTCAGAGTTCCTATTGCTAAACCGGATTGATTGATGATGATCGGAATTAACAACACACACATACCGATGATGTAGAGGTAAACATTTAGGATTATCGGACTAATTTTTACGATAAGCCTTTTGACTCCTACGAGATAAAAACAGATCATCATAATCCCAAGAGATGAGTACACATCGCCTATGCCAAGATGAGTGTTAGTTTGGAAATCTCCGATACCCATGATGATGATCCCCATAGAAGTGATGGCCAATGGAATTAGCATGATTTTTGACAGAGCCTCTTTGTAAAAGAGAATGCTCAAGAAACTGACCAAAACGGGCTGAATCAAAATGGGGATTACACCACCGGCCACGGTGGTGTATGAAAATGCTCTAATCCAAAGAAAAAAATGCAGCCCCAATGAAATTCCCGAAATGAGAAGAACAAGCCAATCCGTTTTATTCAGAGAATCACTTTTCTCTCTCTTATGTCGGTCCTTAAGAAAAAAAAACAAAAAAAACAAAAAACCGAAAAAGAGTCTGTAAAAAGCGATTTTGATGGGATCTTCCTCACAAAGTTTGATCACTGGTCCTGCTGTTGAGAGGATAATGATACCGGATAAAAGAATGAAGAGTGAATGGGTTTTGTTATTCATAGGTTCTTATTGAACAATTTGATAATTTCAAAGAGCCATAAAATCAGGCTTCCAAATAGTACTGAAATAATCAGCTCTGAAAATTTAAGGGCCGTAGTACCAAAAATGTCCTGGAAAAAGGGAACATAAATTACAACAAGTTGCAGGAGAAAATTGATTGCCACAGCACTATACAAGTACGGATTATTTTTAGTCTCTCGTTTAAATATAGATTGTTTGGTTCTGACGCAAAACGTAAAAAACAACTGCGCAAATACTAAAGTACTAAATAACATCGTTCTCCAAGTTCCCTCATTTGCTTCCATATTCTTGAAAGACAGACTCGGTACAAGTGTAAAAACAGCAATGATTAAACCGGTTAAAATTAGGTAGATCCACTTTGTTCCAATGATATTCCCACCGATAGGATTGGGCTTTCTCTTCATGATGTTCTTTTCTGCTGGTTCAATGGATAAAGAAAGTGCTGGAAGACCATCACTGATCAAATTAACCCACAGGATTTGAAGCGGAAGTAATGGTAAGGGTACCCCCAAAAAAGGACCTAATAGCATGATCCAGATCTCTGCCGTATTTGAAGCGAGAATACACTTGATAAATTTTTGGATATTATCGTAAATGGTTCGTCCCTCTTTAACGGCTGTAACAATGGTGGCAAAATTATCATCCAATAGAACCATATCAGACACTTCTTTGGAAACGTCAGTGCCTGTAATCCCCATAGCCAATCCGATATCTGCCCGTTTTAATGCCGGTGCATCGTTTACACCGTCTCCTGTCATGGACACAATGTTTCCTTGTCTTTGCAAGCTTTCCACAATGGTTAATTTATTTTCGGGAGTCACTCTGGCATATACTGATTTTTCGTTTACAATTTTGTCTATTTCTTCTTCAGTTTTCCCTTCAATTTCTTTACCCATTATGACCTCTTCTCTATTTTCTATCATGTTTAGTTTTTTTGCAATGTAACCGGCAGTAAGTGGATGGTCTCCGGTTATCATGATAGGTCTGATGCCGGCATCTTTTGCCGTTGCTATAGCTTCTTTGACGCCTTCTCTTTCAGGATCCATCATGCCAAACATTCCGATGAAGGTCATAGCACTTTCTTTATGCTCATAATCGTCATCGATCTCATAATCCACATTCTTGTAAGCGATCCCTAAGACTCTCATCCCGTTTTTAGCCAGTTTGTCGTGCTCCTCCATGATCCGTTTTTTCTGTTGATCATCCAAGTCGAAAATTTCATCACCGTCCAAAACCCGATTACATTTTTTTATCAATTGATCAACTGCCCCTTTTGTGAATGCAACATTGTGATCAATATCCAAAAGTTTGAGATATTTGTATATTCTTGTGTTTTTTTTATCCAATTGATCAAACAAGATATCGTGAACGGTTGACATCATCTTTCTCTCCGGTTCGAATGGAATCTCACTGATTCTTGGGAAGATTTCAGCGTAGTCATCCTTTCCCATGCCAACCTTCTTGGCTGCATATACAAGCGCTCCTTCAGTGGGATCGCCTATCACATCAAAATCCTGCTTTCTGTTTTTGGCCGTTTCCAACTTGGCATCATTGCATAGACTTCCGCCAAGAAGCATCAAACTTAAAGCGCTTTGATCATCATCGGGAAGAGAATCCGGATCATCGGCATCTTCTTTTCCAAAATCCAGTCGATTTCCTGTAAGTTCTACAACAGTAACTCTCATTTTGTTTTCAGTGATCGTTCCGGTTTTATCAGAACAAATAACATTGACTGATCCCAATGTTTCTACTGCCATGAGTTTTCTTACAAGGGCGTTTCTGGAAAGCATTCTTCGGGCCCCCAAAGCCAAAGCAATCGTAACAACTGTAGGAAGTCCTTCCGGAACAGCAGCGACAGCAAATGAAACCGCAGTCATAAACATAACCTTTAAATTCTCTCCACGTAGGATACCCATCAAAAAAATGATGATAACGATGGCCAAAGAGACAAAGGCAAGAATTCTCCCCAGCTTTTCAAGTCTTTTTTGCATTGGGGTTTGGCCTTCTTCACCCTCTTGCAACATGGATGCGATCTTACCAATTTCAGTTTTCATGCCTGTGCTTACTACAAGACCAACTCCTCTTCCGTAACTGACCATGGTTCCCGAATAAGCCATATTTTTTCTTTGAGCTAAATCTATTTTTTTTTCAAGTATTTCATCAGCGTCTTTTTCCACAGGTTGAGATTCACCGGTAAGCGCAGATTCCTGAATCTTCAGATTATGTGTGTCGGTCAATCGTAAATCAGCTGGTACAAAATTTCCCTCCTCAAGAAAAACAACATCACCGGGGACAATTTCAGTTGATGAAATCTCCTTTTCGGAACCCGATCTTTTAACATGCACTTTTGGTATGGACAACTTTTTTAAAGTACTCATCGCTTTTTCAGCACGGTATTCCTGAGAAAAACCAATGAAAGCGTTGATTAGAAGAATGATGGAGATGACAATTGTGTCCCTTGCTTCACCGATAAGCCCGGTTATAACAGCTGCGACCAGTAATACGATAATAATTGTTGATTTAAATTGCATGAGGAATATTTTTATCGGATTTCTTTCTTTCTTTTCCTCCAATTCATTTTTGCCATATTCTTCAAATCTTTTTTTTACAACAGATTCTTGAATGCCATTGTTTAAATCAGTATCAAGTTTCTTTGCAGTTTCTTCGAGTGAATAAGCATGCCAGTGTTGTTTGTCCATCAAATCACCTACTTGTCAATATAATAAATTATAAGAGAGTAATAAATCTCGTCAACGCTTTTATTTTAAAAAGAATGAACCTATCATCATTTCACTAAAGAATTGATTTGCAAAAACTTTTAAAATCTTCATAGGTGTAACTGTTTCCATGTGTAATGATTATTTTTTTCGGTTCAAATTCCAGGACTTTTTTCAAACTCAACTTCCATTCTTTAACATTGTATGCAAATAAAGGTTTTTCAGGTTTTTCAGGTATGAAAAAACTCATCATCAAATCTCCCACGATGGCTGTTTTGTCGTCTAAAAACAACGAAATTGATCCAGGTGTGTGTCCTGGTGTGGCGACAATTCTTCCTGCAATGCCAAATGGTTGCAAATCAGTTTCAGTTTCTTTGATTATTATATCAGCTTCAACAGGTTTTGCTACAATCCTCTTAGGGTCTTTTTTGATAAATGGCGATAGTAGTTTACCCGTAAAGCTAAAAGGGATTATCGGTGAATTATACCCTTTTTTCATACAGTCATAATCTCCTTCATGAATGATGACCTTGGCTCCGGTCTTTTCTTTTAAATTAGCTGCACCCCCATAATGATCTGAATGAGCATGCGTGATAATGATGGTGTCTAATCGTTCGCCTTCATCCAAATTAGCATCCAAAAAGTGCCACAGGGTTGAGTAATCCTTTGGATTGCCGGTATCAACAAGAATGTTCTTTTGGTCTTTAATCAGAACTGCTTTGGTCTTGCTTAACTTAATCGGAATGATTTTCATCCTATGCACTCCTCGTATTCTATTGTATAATGATTATACATGAAAATAAAGGAGTTGGACTATGAAGGAACAATATTCACAAGTAAAGGATTATTGGGATGATATTTTTGATTCCGGGGCGGTAAAACTTGACTTTATCAGAAAAGGGATACCATTTGAAGCGATTGAAAAATCCATTGACTGGCTTTGCCAAAATAAGGGAAAGATTCTTGATTTTGGATGTGGCAACGGAACACTGTTATTAAGGGCTGTATTTTTGTCCGGTGGATCGGGGCTTGGGATCGATCTTTCAAATAGAGCAATCAAGCAAGCTAATGAGGCGTCAAATAAGCTTGATCTGTCTGATAAAACAGAATTTGTAACGGGGTCAATTGAATGCTTAAATGAATATGACAATCATTCCTTTGAAGGTGTCATTCTTTCTAATATTGTGGATAACCTCCTGCCTTCAGATGGCTTGTCGTTGATAGACACCATTAAAAAGAAGATGAAAAAAGGGGGACGATTATTCCTCAAGATGAATGATTATCGAGAGAAGGAAAAAATGTTCAAAGCAGGCGCCTTGGAAATTGCTGATAACCTCTTTCTGGAAGCTGAAGGGATTTATCTTTGGAATTTGACGGATGAAGCCATCAGGAAAATTGTAGAAGGGGATTTTCGGATTATATCAGAGAAAAAGGTTGAACTGATGGGGACTGTTAATCGGTCCTTTCATCTGTTAAAAAGATGAAACCGCACGCTTTTCCAATATCAATAGCCTTTCTTTTATGTCCAATCCCGCGGAGAAACCACCGAGTTCTCCGTTTTTTCTGATCACCCTGTGGCACGGGATAACCATTAACAAAGGGTTTTCCCCGATAGCATTTGCAACGGCTCTGAACGAATTTGGTTGGCCAAACTCTTGGGCAACATCAGAATATGAACAACAAGACCCGTAAGGGATTGTCAGCAATGTCCGCCAGACCTTTTTTTGAAAATCCGTGCCTTGATGGGGGTATTTATCAGCTTCCTCTTCATCTAAGAGCCACTTCAAATAATGGTTTAAACAAAACTTCTTTCTCTTGCCTTCGATATATGCGTGTATTTGTTCTTCTACGATTTTATAATCAATCAACTCTTCTTCAGTGATGGGAAGTTGATGGTTGGATTCTTTTTGATTTTCTTTTATAAATGAAATTTGATACAAATTCTTATTTTTAATTTCCACTGAAAGTGGACCCAATGGTGTTCGAAAGATTAAACCTATTTCATTCATCTCCCAACATGTTCAAATTCTTGATCTTTCTTTTTTCTGCAGCTTCCAATATTTGTCTGACACGTTTGACATTTTCTTGATTTTCTTCATCTAAATTTTTTTCGTCATTATCTATTTTCCTTAAGATACGGTCGAGATCGACATATTTCAGTTTTAAAGCAAATTCATCTGTGATACCCGGTATGAGATCAGGGGAGGGAGATTTGTTGATAATGGCATCGGGAATTTTTAATTCTCGAGCCAATTCAAAGACCTGAGTTTTATATAAATGCATGATGGGTTCAATATCTGTTGAATCATCTCCCCATTTCACATAAAACCCCGTCATCAATTCTGTTTTATTAGTTGTTCCCATAACGGCGTAGTTTCTTTGCTCAGCTTCCAGATAAAACAGACACATTCTCAGTCTGTGTTTGATTCGGTAGAAAGCAAGCCCTTCCAAGAATTCTTTGTTACCCCTTCCTTCAAGGTCTTGAATAAACGTATCATCTTCAGCCAAATCGCGCCATTTTTTTTGAACGTATTTTTCTTGTATCTTTCTGGGTACGATTGAGGCAGGTGGCTTAAGGGAATAAGCACCTGTCTTTTTTATAATGGCTTTCATGTTTTTAATCTTATATTGGATCCCCAAATGATCACATATTAATTTTGAATCAACTATGGTGCTCTTGGCAGAATCCCTTTCTGGTAAAAGCAAACCAAACACATTTTCTTTGCCGATCGCTTCACAGCACAGGGAGGCTACTACTGCTGAATCAATCCCGCCGCTTATTCCGATGACACAGCCTTTAAACTTGTACCTTTTAAGGGTTTTTCTAATAAAATCAATGCAATCCTCTTTCATCATAAGTTTTCCTCTCTTTCGTTTATTTATCTTGTTGTCTTGTAGATCCTATTATACCATTCTTATATGCAATTAAATTTATTTAACATGCGTCTATAAGCTATGTTTTAATGAGAGGTGATCATTTAATTTAAGAGATTTTTAAAATCAAAAAAGCAGAAAGGGGGAATTTTGTGATAAGCCGATCGAAATTTACTGATTTCATCGCAAAAGGAGAAAAAGAACGATTAATCGATTGTTTAATTGATTCATTGGACAAAAAGGAAGTAACTGTAAGAGAACTCTACAAAGAAAGGATACTCCCGTCAATTGAGGACTTTGAGTGTCCTTTTCAAGAAGATCCGCTGTGTATTTGGAAAGAGCATGTGAGAACGTCCATCACCCGAACCGTCATTGAGGTGATTTATCCTTATCTTCTCAAAGAAAGAAAACCATTCAACGGAAAGAAGATCATCATGACCTGTCCATCCGAGGAATATCATGAATTACCATTGAGAGTGGTTTCTGACTGGTTTGAGTTGAACGGTTTTAACACGATATTTGCGGGAGGCAATACCCCATTGAACGCGCTACTTCTGGCTGTGGATTACGAAAAGCCAGATTATCTTGGATTGAGTGTATCAAATCCGTATAACCTCTACAGAGCCCAAAATATTATTGAAGCGATCAGGCAAAAAGACAAATCTGTTGGTATTGTGGTTGGCGGACGGGCCTTTAATAAAAACAACGCCTTCGTCGAAAAAATGAATTATGATGTCTACCTCAAAAACATCAACGATATCGATGCCTTTACTGATTCTTTAAGTGATTCTTCAAAGAATCAAAAGGACGGTGAATGAGATGAGGTTGGCATTAAAAATCGCCTGGCGATTCTTGAAAGCATCCAAGGGACAATCGCTGCTGATTATTTCCGCTATCACGATTGGCGTTTCTGTTCAGATTTTTATTGGTTTGCTGATTCAGGGACTTCAGTTGAATCTTGTGGATCAAACGATTGGGAATGCTTCTCAAATCACTGTTAGATCGACCAGAGATGATGATGTAATCATAAGTCCGCAGAATATGGTGGAGAAGATCAAAGAATCCGAATATGCTGCTGAGATCACGAGCATCTTTCCGGTATCTGAGACGCCGGGTATTGTTCGTCTCGAAAAGCGTGATTTTTCTGCCTTTATAAGGGGTTTCGACTTTGATGAAGCGAATAAAGTCTATCAATTTGATGACAATATTGTTGAAGGCAACATGCCTAAGGAGACAAATGAAGTCATCATTGGAACGGATATGGCAAAGGAACTCTCCTTGGAAATTGGGGACGAAATCTCAGTTGTAATTCCGCCTGTCGTCATTTTTCCCAAAATGGTAAAAATTTCAGGAATCTTCAAACTTGGCTTAGGCACGGCAAACAGATCATGGATCATCTCCGATATTAAAACTGTCCAAAATTTGACCAATAAAGCCAATACCGCATCTTCAATAGAAATGCAGATTCAAGAACCCTTTGAGGCCGACACTATTGCATTGGAACTTGAGAACTACTTAGAGGGGGAACAGATTAAAATTCTGAATTGGAAGGCTGAGAATGAAGATCTTTTAAGCGCATTAAACGGTCAAAGTATTTCAAGTATCATGATACAGGTTTTTGTCATCATTTCCGTTTCATTAGCTATAGCGAGTGTCCTTGCCATTAGTGTGGTACAAAAGTCAAGACAGTTGGGAATTCTGAAAGCAATGGGAATTAAAAATTCCATGGCGGGACAGATCTTCATCTATGAAGGGCTAATTCTTGGAGTGTTTGGAGCAATGCTCGGTACTCTACTCGGGGTAGGACTCATTTGGATGTTTACAACATTCGCAGTTAATCCCGATGGAACAGCCGTAGTTCCCGTCTATGTCAATTACAGTTTTATTGTCTTATCAATGGGGATAGCCGTTGCTTCTGCTGTGATTTCAGCAACCATACCTGGTAGACGATCTGCAAAACTCAGTCCAATTGAGGTGATCAGAAATGGATAAACCAGTCCTTCGACTTGAAAAGGTGAATAAAATATATGGAACGGTTGTCAAGACACAGGCGTTGTTTGATTTAGACCTGGAATTTAAAAGAGGTTCATTTAACGCCATCATCGGACAATCCGGCAGTGGTAAAAGTACGTTGTTGAATATTATTGGCGCTTTGGATAACCCTACTTCAGGGAAAGTGACTATAAATGGAATCGATATAACAAAAAAGAATCAAAAACAACTTGCTTCAATTAGAAATAAAACAATTGGTTTTATCTTCCAATTTCATTATTTATTACCTGAATTTACCGCCTATGAAAATGTGCTCATGCCCTATTGGATGAACAACATGAATCCTCCAAAAGAGATCATCGACAAGGCTAATTACCTGATGGAGAAGATGGGACTTAAAGAGGTGAAGGACAAGCCGTCAACGAATATATCAGGCGGTCAGCAGCAAAGAACAGCGATAGCACGTTCTCTAATTAACAATCCGCCTATCATCTTGGCGGATGAACCCACTGGAAATTTAGATTCAGAAAATACCAAAACGGTTTACGATTTACTTAGGGAAATTAATAAAGAATTTGAAACGACTTTTATTTTGGTCACACATGATCAGCGAGTGGCTCAAATGGCAGACAGAATCATTGAGCTGAAAGATGGTAAAATCAAAATGGATGTCAATAATTCTATAGAGGATTGAAGATGGAAGAAAATATCACTTTAGAAATACTTTCAAATAATACTATAGATATACTTAAACCCCTTTGGGAAGAGTTAAGGGATTATCATCAGCAACATTCAGTCCATTTTGCAGAAAGGTTTAAGAATTTTACCTTTGAAACGAGAAAAGAAGGTCTTTTAAAAAAGGACGCATTGCATTTACTCACAGCAAAGGAAGGGGTATCACATATTGGATATTGTATCTCAAGTATAGATCAAAACGAAGGCAATATCGAATCCCTGTATTTAAAACCTGACTTCAGAAAATTGGATTTAGGAAAACTTTTAATAACTGAATCCATGAAATGGTTGGAAGAGCAAGCGGTTGATTCGATATCGGTTACAGTCGCTGCAGGAAACGAGTCAGTATTAGATTTTTACAGACGATTTGGGTTTGAGCTGAGTACGCTCAAAATGAAAACAGTAATCAATTCTACTGTAAAAGCCAAAAAATTATAACCCCGAAATGAACCTATATTCCATAAAACAAAAGGAGTGTTTGATGAGAAAATATGCTAAGTTAATTTTAGGAATAGCCGCTGTTTATTTTGCAGTTCTTTCTTTTGGAGTCACTTATGAAGACTATATTATATCTAATAAACTCGATGAAGCTTACAGTATTTCTCAATTTACGGAAAAGCCACTTGTGATTTTATTTAGTATCAAAAATTGTTCAGAATGTGTTCAATTGAAGGAACAGACTCTTTCAAACGAGAAAGTTGCTGATTTTCTCAAAGAAAGATTTATTATAGTTGATATATATCCCGTTCCGATTTATTTAGGAAAATACCCCATCAACGATGAAAAAGCTGAAGAATATTCTTATGCTACGATTTATCGGGAGTTTTCCGTTAAAAGAACACCTACCATGATGTTTTTCGATCTTAACGGCGATTACGTAAACCGCCTTCAAGGTTTTTATGAGAAAGATTTTTTGATTGAAACCATAAAGACCCTTAATCCGTTATATCAAACTACAAAAGGCCAGGTCTTAAAGTTCATTGAGGATATGGAAACGGCAAAATTGTTTTTGGAAACTTTACCCAATATAAAGATCTACACCTTTGAACATTTTAAAGAAACGTATAATGATTTGGATCCGTTTGATTATTACATTGTAGAACAAACTTCTTTCAATTCCGTAAAGAACTTTTTGGATAACCAAGACTCTACACTAAAAAATGTATATGTTTATGAAGGAGAGCTGGACGATTACTATCACGTTGAATTGAAAAAAGAAGAACTTGTTGAAACTACAGAAGTGGGTTTTTGGACTGATGTGAATAAAAGTCAAGTCAAAGAGTTACTCTCAGAAGAGGTTAATCTAACGATATTGGATGTGAGAACTCCTCAAGAATATGAAATGGGGCATATTCAAGGTGCCATCAACATTAATGTTCTCTCAGAAGAATTTGAGGAAATGCTGGGTTCGATGGAGAAGGATGAAGTGTTTTTGGTGTATTGTCAGAGCGGAGGTAGAAGCACAACTGCTGTAAAATTAATGAATGAACTTGGGTTTGAGTATATTTACCATTATCCCGGAGGTTATTCGGATTTTATAAAATAATTAAAAAGCCCGCTTCAGCGGGCTTAATTATGGCTGGTTATTTGTTGATCGAAAGGAAGCCTTTTACAGCTGTTAAAAATGCCTTTTGTTTTTCCAAAAAGGCAGCATGTCCGGCATTTTGTATTTGTAGGTAGACTGAATTTGGGATCTTTGAAGCCAAGTCATTCATTTGTTCCGGTGGTGTTAGGATATCTTTTTGTGCACTGAGAACAAGTGTGGGGACTCTAATTGTTTCAATGAGATCAGAACAATCAAAGTTTTTTGCGCTTTTTGATAGTCTGCTGAATCCGTCAAACCATTCTTTAGTCAGCATATCTTCAAAAATTGCCTGTCTCTTTTTAAGCCATTCATCATGTTCTTCATAAAAAACATCAGAGTATATTGGCGGAATGGCAATCGTAAAAAAATCTGATCCGCTGTTTAACTTTGCCGCCAATTCCCAGGAATCGCTTATTGCTTGAAGGTATTTGTTTACCTTTGAGATAACGTTAACCAAAAGAAGGGTCGCCAATCGATTTTGATGTTCTCTTGTAAATTCCAGTGCCACTTGCCCCCCGTATGAAACACCTAACATATTAATCTTGTCAATCTTAAGGTGATCCAGTAATTCCAACAAATCATTCACATGAACCTTCCATGTGTAATGCAAATCCTTGATTTTACTTGATTTTCCCTGATCACGGAAATCCATAAGCAGTAGCCGGTAATCTTTTGCAATAATCTCTTTAAGCCCAGCCCAACTGGTAGTATTCATCATTATTCCATTAAGAAAGATCACCCATGGTCCTTTTTGCCCATGGGTTTCGTAATACAATTCTCCACCATTAGATAGCTGAAGCGTCATTTTCTTTTACCTCCAAAAAAATTAGTCAAGATTTGAACGAATCTTTCGGGAGCTTCGATGTTTATGGCATGTCCCGTGTTATCCAAAACTTCTATATTTGCACGTTCAAGTTGCTCAATGGTAGGTTTTAAAAGAGATTCTGTAATGAGTGAATCGTTTTCTCCAACCAAGAACAACACAGGTGCTTTCAACTTTGACAGTTCTTCAAGGTAATTGTATTTTTCTAAAGCTCTGGCATTTCCTGAAAATGCTCTTTCATCCATCAATAAAGCATCATCAGTTAATTTTCCTAACATTTTGTCTGGGTCACCCGAGGCAAGCATACCTTCGAGAGCCTGCTTTAACAAACCCCTGTTGTGCTTATAAGAATCGAGAATGGGATAGTATTCTTCAGGCGTAACTAATCCATCTGCCGGTGCGGGATCGATCAGAAGTAGCTTGTTGATTTTATCGGGATTGTCTAAGGCGTATCGCATGCATACAGCTCCACCCAACGAATGACCCACAAGTTTGATTTTATCGAGGTTAAACGTATTGATGAATGCTTCAAGTTCCTTTGCATAGTTTTCAATGGATATTTCTCTTTCTGGAATAGAGGAATCACCAAAACCCGGTAGGTCAAGAGCAATACCTCGATAATCCGTTTGATTCAGTCGTTTTAAGGTCGGTTCATACCATCTCCATGAGGCAAAATTACCATGAACCATGAATATAGGCTCTCCTGACGGGTTTCCGCCTGTTTCATAATGGATTTTGATATCACCAAGTTTTACAAACATGGATTTTTCCTCCTTGAATTGCATCTTTCTGAACTTTTTCTTCAGCCAAACATAAGGTCTCCAGAGGTATTTCCATTGGAATATGTAAAAGGCATAGCTGAGACCTCTTGGGAAGAAAAGGACAACTACGATCAACATTACTCCGAATATGATGGACATGGGCAAATTGATTCTGCTGAACAGGAAAGGAATGGCCACCATCAAGATAGTACCGATAATATTGCCCGAGAGTGATGCCAATCCCCCTACAACAATCATTGCCAAGAGATTGATGGATAAGCCCAAAGCAAAATCGGTTGGGGCTATATAATTAATGGTATGTGCATAAAGCGCACCGGCTACACCTCCGTAAACTGCACTGATGATAAAGGCGATCAACTTGTACTTTGAAATGTTGATACCTGAAGATCTAGCAGCAAATTCACTTTCCCTAATTGCCTTAAAGGCTCGACCCGTTTTAGATTTTAGAAAATTATGTGCAAAAACGAAAAGCAACACCGTTACAACAACGATCAGGTAATATTTACCCAGATCGGTTGAAATAGGAATGCCAAATAGATCAGGATTGGGAACATTGGTCATTCCCGTATGTCCACCGAGGTAATCACTGGCCGCTGCTATTTTTTCTACTGCCACACCAAAAGCCATGGTTGCAATGGCCAAATAAAATCCTTTGAGTCTTAATGCAGGAAAGCCCAATATTAAGCCGAACAGTCCAGAAAATCCTCCTGCAAGGAAAATGGTGATGAGAAATGGGAAATTGAAGTTCTTTGTCAAAACAGCAGAAAGATAAGCACCTAATGCCATAAAGGCCGCATGACCAATTGATATTTGTCCTGCATAGCCTATTAATACATTTAAACCCAAAGCGGCAATTGCGAATATCAAAACTTGAGAAAAAATACTGATCAAAAATGTTTGATTTAAGAAGAGAAGGGGGAAAATAGCCAATACAGCTGCAAATAGTATAAAGTTTTTCAAGTTTTTCATAATCATACCCTCCTCTTGGATGATTTGCCCAAAATACCGGAAGGCTTAATCAAAAGTAATACAATGATTATAATCAGGGCGACAGCAAGCTTTAACTCTGCAGATATCCACTCACCGACAAACTGCTCAATCACACCCAATAAAAGACCACCCACTATCGCTCCGGGAAGACTGTCAAACCCACCCAAAACAGCTGCTGTTAAGCCTTGGATTTGTAGATTCAGCATCATGTTCGGGTGAACGTAAGTTTTTGGAGCTGCCAATATGGCTGCTAAGGCGCTTAAAGCTGTACCAAATCCCCAAGCAAATCCGTAAACACTACCGACAGGAATTCCCATCAACTTTGCTGCTTCTTCATTTTGTGATGATGCCCTTACCGCCAAACCAACCTTTGTATATTTTAGATAGAAGAAAGTTCCAAAGACGATAATGGCAGTTAAAATAAATATAAGCAGGTCTTGTTGTGTAATGACGAGAAAAGAGTCGGCAAAATTGATGATGAGAGGTTTTCCGCTTATTAATGTAGGTAATTGGCGGGTGTCTTGCTTCCATATCCACAGAGCTGTTCCCTCGAGTGTCATCAACATTCCCAATGTTATAATGAGCATGGCTGAATGTGAGAGGTTTCTGATGGGTCTCAATAAAAACTTTTCGGTGAGCATACCAAGTACAACCGCAAATAACAAGCCCATAAATATTGCCAAAAGCAGTGGAAAACCAAAAAAAGCATAGCATGAGAAAGTGATGTATGCGGCAAACATTCCCATATGCCCATAGGCGAAATTTAAAACCCCGGTTGTTCGATGGATAATGACCAGCCCCAAAGCAACCAAGGCGAATAAGCTTCCATCTCTTAATCCCAGTATTAATTGCTGCATGATATCACCTAACCCCCCAGATATTTTTGTTTGACTTTGTCGTTTGTCAAAAGCTCGGATGCCGGACCTTCCAGTGGTATTTTGCCAACTTCTATAATATAAGCATAATCAGAGATATGCAAAGCCGCATTGGCGTTTTGCTCAACCAGGAAAATGGTCGTTCCGGCTTTCTTCAGTTCGATTAAGGTATCAAAGATTTGCTCAAATATTATCGGAGCAAGTCCGAGAGATGGTTCGTCAAGCATCAGCAATTTGGGATCTGCCATCAGAGATCGTCCAACTGCCAGCATCTGTTGCTCTCCGCCTGAGAGTGTACCTGCCATTTGTTTTCGCCTTTCGTTGAGAATTGGAAAAAGGGTATAAACCCTTTCCATATTCTCTTTGATTTTTTCTTTATCGGTTAATACATAAGCACCTGTAAGAAGGTTTTCGTATACGGAAAGGTCGGGAAAAAGCTTCCTACCTTCCGGACAGTGAATGATTCCCAGCTTTACAATTTGATCGGTAGGGCGATTCCGAATCTTTTCATCCAGAAAGGTGATTTCACCTGAATAAACATGATTTAAGCCTGATACAGCCCTTAGAGTCGTTGATTTTCCAGCGCCATTGGCACCAAGCAGAGAAGTAATTGTTCCTTCTTTAACTTCAAGGTCAATGCCTTTCAGTGCTTCTACATAGCCATACTTTAATTTGACATCTTTAAGCTTAAGCATATTTACTCTCCCCCAGATAGGCCTTGATGACTTCCGGATTGTTTTTAATCTGTTCCGGTGTTCCTTCTGCAATCTTTCTTCCAAAATTCATTACGGTAATATAATCGGATATGTCCATCACCAATGACATATCATGTTCGACAAGTAATATTGTCACACCCTGAGATTTGATTTCTCTTATGACATCTTTTAAAAAATCAGTTTCTGAGGGGTTTAAACCGGCAGCGGGTTCATCTAAAAGCAATAATATTGGAGAAGAAATCAACGCCCTGCCTATTTCAACCATTTTTTGTAATCCATAAGGGAGCATCCCGGTTAAGCTATTCAAACGATTTTTTAAACCCAAAAAATCAGCAATTTGTATGGCTTTGGCATTTGATTTGGATTCTTCTAACTGAATATGTTTTGTTTGAAACATCTCAGCGGTAAGTCTGGTATTGACATGCACATGTTCACCCACTAGAAAATTATCCCTAACCGTCATCAATTTGAAGATCTCAAGATTTTGAAAGGTCCGTGCTATTCCTGATTTTATAATCTCATGCGGTTTTAACTTTAACATGGAGTCTCCATTAAAGAGAATATCGCCTTCATTAGGATTAAAAACTCGTGTGATCACATTGAACATCGTTGTTTTTCCAGCACCGTTTGGTCCTATCAGAGAATGAATCTTACCCTCTTCAACATCCATTGTGATTTCAGAAGCGGCGACCAAACCTCCGAATTTAACTGTAATATCCCTGATTTCCATTAAGCTCATACTTAATCACCTGCCAAAATATAAATGGAATTGATGAAAACAAATTCCTGATAAAAACTCCGAGATTCGGTCAAAAAAACCGAATCTCGGATAGAAAAAACCTCTTTTATTCTCCCATTTTAACCCAATCAACCGCCTTGTTCATTTGATCGCCTTCTACTCTAAGGATATACATGGCGTTCAAACCAAGTCTTGATTTCTCGTTATCTGGATCAAATGGATAATAGGTAATGATTGGACTAATGATACCCTGCCAGCCATTCATGCTTTCAAGGCCTTCAAC